>WQSY01000064.1 GCA_009787585.1 Candidatus Bathycorpusculum sp.
TTGCTTATCATGAGGCTATACCGGCGAATGTTTTGTTTACGGGGAAACGTAATACGCAGAGAATTGAGCGTAAGCATCTAACGTTTCGTACTAGGCTTAAGTGTTTGGCTCGTAGGGCGATTTGTTATTCTAAATCGTTGGACATGTATAAGGTTGTTTTTGGTTTGCTTATAAATGTGTTAGAATTTGGGTGCAAACTATTTTGATACATGACCAAAACAAACTTGCGCTGCAACAACAACATAAAACGTTAAAAATAAAGATGATACTTGACAACTAAGGAACGGTTAAATAATAATTTGCGAAATTATGGCTTTAGCAAATAAATTTAAGACAAAAATATGGCGTTATTGCCTAATACACCGATTTAAAATCCTTGTGCCCACACATTTTCCCAAATTATAGTTTAACTGTTCCTAAGGCCGCCAAATTTTGTTGCCACTAACTATCATCTAAATGATTAAGATAACATGTCACTAGATGACCTATTTTGTTTTCGGTTTAAAATTTGTTCCTGTTACCTTACATTTTTCACACTCTTTACTTAGATATGTCCCACGAGAAAACACACAATTGACACATGGTCCCATATTTCCATCTAGATCTAACATAAAAATGTCCTCTATGCGACTTACCTCAGTTGCATTAACAGTTTCACGTATGAAACATAGATCCAACTGCTTTTCAAACGCTACAATATCCTCCTCACTATCTGCCTCTATTTCATCAACCTCTAAAAAATACGCCTGAACCGCTGGATGATTATTATACACTATTTGTAAAGTAGAAAACTTGTTAATTAACTCTGTCAACTTTGTAGCATCCAATGAATTTATACTGTAATAATGTCCATGCCCAAAATCAATATAAAACTCGTCTGGAAATTTACATTCATGAGTTACAGTTTTCCCATGATAAAACAATTGAAGTGATGATGCTAACTTTTTCATTTTAATCCCATTTACTATTAAATCGTCTTGTTTATGCTTTACCTCCCATTTACCTCGCATTCAGCTGTTTGATCTAAAAACACTGTGAATTATTTTTTCACCCATTATGTGTCAAAAAATAGTAAGCTAGAGTGCAAATAATCTGAAATCCCGTAAAAACTATGTTAAGTGACTATGTCTATGTTGATGATTAACCCTGTTGGTAAAACGAGTTTTCAGATTCTTGAACAAACAATTTAACATTTTTCCAAACTGCTAATGTGAGAAAATAGAAAAACTAACCGTTTTTTTCTCTCAAATTTACTTGTATCCTGAATTCCGCGTTAAATTAGCGTAGCATTAATATTGATGTTAGTCATGTTTATTATGTCAAGTTGATGCAGATTTTAATTTAATCGTGTAAAAACTTTTTAAATCATAATTTTTTTAACTCGCCTCACGTATACGCTAAAATTAGCGTAGACAGAAAATTAAATTGATAAAAACTAAAATCGTAAAAATATTATGACACAAATGTTTAATCCAATAAAACTTTAGAATCGCTAAGAATATTTTGGTGTCTACACTAATTCTTACGGGAATTCAGGTTATATATGCTTTTGTCCGACGGTTTATTGTAGGGTTCTCTTTGCTGATTGGCTTGTATGAATAGTTGCTCTAGTTCTTTGTTACTAATTCCCTGACGTATAGGTGTTAATATATCTGTTAACTTGTCATTTTGCATAAGACATTGTTTGAGTTTCCCATTGCTGGTTAAACGTAGTCTTGTACAGTGCATGCAAAAATCTGTATTCTCAATGGGATGTACTACCTCCACGGTTGTATTTGACAATTCATAAATCGAACGGTTATGCATAAACTGGCGCTGCTTAATAATTATAGCTTCTTGACGTAGCTTGTCTTCTTGATTTTTCAAATCGCAATGATGCTGATTATAATATGCTTTACTAACGTTTATAGGGTCTAACTCTATGAGCTGTAAAATTGCGCCCAACTTTTCTGTATATGCTATCATATTTGGAATGTCTTGCTCATTTATACCTTTGAGTATGACCATGTTTAATTTAACAGGACTAAAACCTGCTTTAACTGCCACCTCTATACCTGCTAATACCTCATCAAGATTATTACCTAAGGTAAGTCTACTATATGTTTGTGCATTAAGAGTTGCTAAACTTATATTTATCCTATTTAATCCCGCGGCATACAAATCTTTAGCTATGCCTAATAACATAGAACCATTAGTTGTTAATGATAAATCTTTTAAACCAAAAATACTTGATATGCCTGCTACTATCTGACAGATATCCTTACGCATAAGAGGTTCTCCACCCGTAAGCTTTACCCGTGTAACCCCTAAATCAACTGCAACTTTGGCTATACGTACAATTTCCTCCACACTCATCTCTGCACAATTGCTTACACAGTTAACAGCATCTTCACCTTCCCTATGACAGTATGTACACTGATAATTACACCTCTGCGTAACAGCAATTCTCAAATTAAGCAACGGCCTGCCAAAACTATCATGTAATAATAATCTCATCGCTACTCACGTATATGCTTAATAATGTGCGGCACCTCGGGTAAAACAAGTTTTTCAACAGCAGTTTTTACCGCATTAGGCGATCCGGGAATACAAAAAAAAACTTTGCCCCCCGCAACACCTGCAATAGCACGAGACAACATCGTAGCTGAACCTATTTCACTATAACTAATATGCCTAAATAATTCCCCAAACCCTGGCAAAGTTTTCTCTAACAACGGCAAAACCGCTTCTATAGTTACATCTGCAGGCGCAATACCTGTACCACCCGAAAAAATCGTAACATCCAAATCCCATCTAGCTAAGCTGTCCTCAAAAGCCTCTACAATAAGCGCCTTATCGTCTGCAAGAATTTTCTTATATAACACTATATGACCTGCAGTTTGAATTAACTTTTGAATGATCTCTCCCCCCTCATCAGATATAATAACCCCTCCTTTCTCTTTTAACTGATTATATCGCGATGTACTGCAAATATAAATTGCAAAATTAATTTTTTTCTGAGCTAACTGTTCTTTATGCTGTTTTGAGGTTTTACTCATAACTATTATTGGCCTTCTGCTTATATTTACGTATGACATGAATGTTTTGTATTGCTGTTGTAGGATATTGTCCCTCTGAATTTTTTTCATACTGCTTAGTCATATCCCAAATTGTCAACAAAGCGGCTGACACTGCAGTTAACGCTTCCATTTCCACTCCTGTTTGTGCACACGTTTTAACAGTTACAAAAACCTTAATAGCTGATGTATCCTCAAGCACCTCTGAGCAAACCTCTACATTAGTTAACGGTAAGGGATGACAAAGAGGAATTAATTCACTGGTCTTCTTAGCCGCTAAAATGGCGGCAATTTTTGCGGTATAAAGAGGATCACCTTTAACTGTTTTTCCCTCCTGAACACGCTTCACAGTTTCTGGTTTAAGATAAATCATACCCTCAGCAGTTGCCTCTCTTAAAACTTTAGCTTTTCTTGAAACATCAATCATAATTTAACAAACCTCACAAATATTTTCACTTGTTTTGTTCCCATATTTGTATTAATTTTTGTATAACTCTTGCTTTTTCTGAGGCTTCATTAAAACTATACAATCTTATTCTACCGTATAAATACTGCTTTACAATACCCTCAGATTCTAAAAGTCGCAAATGTTCATCTGTCGTAGTAAAATTCATTTTTGTACGACGTGCAATATCTGAAATATTAAGCTGCCCCAAACTGTAGAGCAATTTCAAAATTTTCATACGCGGCATAGATGAAAAAACTTTTTCAAACTCCAATATCAACACCTAAATCCATTTTAAGCAATACCCGTAATTCCTGCTCTAACTCTACAGCTGGAACCGCCGGCAAAGAAATCACAGTTGAACGCCCTCTAGACACCGTAGCCGAACACACTTCTGATTTTACAATACCCATTTGCGTAAAACACTGAATATATTTCCAAAGCTGCGTGTGACTATAAGGCGTTTCTTCACATTCCTCACATATAACCTCATAGAACTCTTTAATTTCTGTTAAAGTTGCAAAAACTTCTTTGCTCTCCTTAAAAAAATGAGCCACTGCTAAAAGCAACAGTTTTTCATGTAAACCTAACCCGTAAAGATCACTACGTTTAACCATAGGTATAATAGCTGAAACTGCTTGTCGCACATATTCTGGCTCCACACATTTAGCATCTTGCGCATCAGCATATTTACCTGCCCGCCACAACAATTCTATACCAAAACGAGCGTTTCCAGCCTCAACAGAGGATAACTCTGCAATTAAACCCACAACATCCTCAGAAACCGTGGAAATTTCAAACGCTAACTTTACACGGTCATTTAAAATATCAACTAATGAATCTTTGCCATACCGCTCCAACTTTATAATATTACGCTGAAGAGTACTCTTAGAACTATCATCTAAAACTTTAAACGAGTAAAGATCACGTTGAATAAATATAAAGGAAACACGTTGCACTTTACCCTGCTGCATCTCCTGCAATCTAGTAAGCTCATAAACAACATCTGAACCTTCTTTCTCAACTAAACTATCAAACTCGTCAAGAGCTAAAATAACAAATACCTGCTCTTCTTCTAACACTTGTAAAAACGACTTTAAAATTTCACCTGCCGAATAACCACGCGCAGGATAATTAGGCTGAAAAACCGTCACCGCCTGATGCAAAATACCTGTTAAATTCCCACGATATTCCCGACAATTAATGTGAATATAACGAAACTTTATACCTTTTTTACCTACCTCTATACTAATGTTTTTGCCAAACATTTGACAAAGCGCCGTTTTCCCTGTACCCACATCACCTATTACAATAACCCGCTGCGACATACGACCCGGACAACGCGTTAAAAAACTAAAAAACTCCATTAAAAGTCGACTTTCACGATCTCTATGAAACATACAAACTGGAAGATAGTTTATATCAAGCCTAGATTCATCTTTAAACATACTATGATGAGCTACCATTAAACTATCTCCTTATAATAACATACTTTATTCTATCTCTAAGTAGTTACACTTAATAAATCCATAGTTCCAATGATTAACTAACAAGTTTTCGAATGTTACTTATACTTTCCATTTCATGTTTCAGAAAGGTTTTTCCCTCTATACTTTATAATGATATGATGAAATTAAAGAGGAATAAACAATAGCAGACACCAATAAACAACTAGAAAAACCTGTAATAGTAACAGTTGGGCTTATCCAAACAACTGTTTCAGAGAACATAGAGACTAATATAAAAAAAACATTGCTAAAAATCGAAGAAGCCGCCCAGAAAGGTGCACAAATTATATGCCTACAAGAACTCTATAACACTCGTTATTTTCCTCAAGAAGAAAAACAACAACAACAGCAGCAGCAAAGTGTTCAAAAATATGCTGAAACTATTCCTGGTGAGTCTACTGTAATTTTCTCTGAATTGGCAAAAAAACATAAAATTGTTATAATTGTGCCACTATTTGAACAAGCATCCAATGGTCGTTTTTACAACTCTGCCGTTGTAATTGATACCAATGGATTGTTACTTGAAACGTATCATAAAATTCATGTTCCACAAGACCCATACTTCTATGAGCAGGATTATTTCGAGTTAGGCGATTTAGGCTATCACGTTTACAACACTGCCTACGCAAAAATTGCAGTGTTAATTTGTTATGACCAATGGTTTCCTGAGGCAGCAAGAATTTGTACGCTAAAAGGTGCAGACCTGTTGTTTTATCCCACAGCTATTGGTTACATTAAAGATCACACATCTGCCGATGGAAACTGGCAAGACGCCTGGCAAACAGTCCAACGTGGCCATGCAATTGTAAATGGCGTACACCTTGCAGCTGTTAACCGTGTTGGCAGTGAAGGAGCCCTTGACTTCTGGGGTGGCAGTTTTGTCTGCGACGCCTTTGGAAGTATACTTGCCCAAGCGGGACATAATGAAGAAACACTGATAGTTCCCCTTGATCTTTCATTTAACAAACGCATACAAAACGGTTGGGGGTTTCTTAAAAACAGGCGTCCAGACACATACAAACCCTTAACAGAAAAACCTTAGGAGTAAAATAAATGTCTAAAAAAAATAATTCCAACAACACAGCAGATGATGACATTTCCACTGTTCCATCTACTACTAATGCTGCTAAATCTCCTGTTGACTTAGGTTATTATATGCCTGCCGAGTGGGAACGGCACGATGCCATTTGGCTTAGCTGGCCCCATGACCCCCTAACCTTTCCTAACTGTGTTGATAAAGTCGAAGACACATATGTTCAAATAATTAAAGAAATTCATGAAAGCGAAAACGTTAACCTCTTCGTAAAAAATTCTGATATGCAAAAAAAAATTGTTAACATGCTACGAACAGTTAAAGTGGATTTTACTAAAATATCTTTCTTCATATTTGACTACGCCGATGTCTGGTTTCGTGACTACGGCCCCACATTTATTATAAATAAACAACAACAAAAACTAGCGATGGTTAACTGGATTTTTAACGCCTGGGGCGATAAATATGACGACTTAATCAAGGATAAAGCCATACCAAAAATAATCAACAAAACTTTACAGTTACCCAGTTTTAGCCCCCCCCTTGTTATGGAGGGTGGTTCATTTGATGTAAACGGCAAAGGAACTCTGCTAACCACTGAGCAATGTCTGCTTAACACCAACCGCAACCCCGACCTAACTCGCGCCGATATTGAAAACTATTTAAAAACACACTTAAGTATAACTCATTTCATATGGCTCAAAAACGGTATATGCGGCGATGACACCGATGGCCACATTGACGATCTAGCCCGCTTTGTAAACCCAACAACAATTGTCTGTGCATACCAAGATAACCCCGAAGACCAAAACTATGAGGCCCTCAAAGGAAACTATGAAATCCTAAAAACAGCAACAGACCAAGACAACAACTCGTTAAACATTATAAAACTCCCCATGCCTGGCAACATAATCGATGACGAATTCACCCTTCTTCCCGCTAGCTATACCAACTTTTACATCGGAAATAACAAAATACTCATGCCCACATTCAACCACAAAAACGACATAGTCGCCTTAAACATTTTACAGAAACTCTTCCCCGACAGAAAAGTTGCCGGCATAAACTGCACCAACCTAGTAAATGGCTATGGAACAATCCACTGCATATCCCAGCAACAACCCAGCGCAAAACAAACATAGACCTCGATTTTCTATAACAATCTACAGATTCACGAAACGCCTTCACAGATTCTTATCTCATACGACATACTAATGTACAAGTTCTAACGGGTCGGTCTTTGCTTTTTGCAGTTGCCAATAATTATATGTATTTATAAAAATCTAAAACCACCGATTGGCATAGAACCTGATTTCTCGCTGTTTTTGTAGTATACATGTATACGCGTCTGTTTTAACGCGTTTGCGCAAATAATAACTCAGTTATGACGTATTTCGTGTTGAATGTTATTGTTTGTCACTCACATTTTTGTTGTATACTGTAATTATAGTATACGTCATGGGTAAAAATTATCGATGCGGCAAACGCGTAAAAACAAGTATGATTCCGGGTTTGAAGGAGGTGGATCGTTTGCAGGTAAAAATTATCGATGCGGCAAACGCGTAAAAACAAGAGTTAATGCATAAAAAAACACGATGATGAAACAGAATAAATACTATATAACAAAATATGGTGAACAAAAATCAGCCTTGTATGCTATAATTTTGATGAGAATTCAGGATAGAAAATAGCAAATCAACCTCACATCGCAATTTTGTATGCGCGTTATGGATACATGGTTTTATTTGAACTTGCCAAGCATCTCTTCTAACTCATCAAAATTTTTAATTACAGCATTACAATGCGCTTTTATCCATGGACTCAATTCTTTCATATCTGAGACAACGATAACTGTTTTACCTTTACGTTTGGCGTAAAACATTTCCATACAAGCCCCCGCGCTAAGCTTAGGCAAATACACTACCATTATATCGCATCGGTTAGCATCGTCAAGATCTCGCTGTATAAAATCGTACTTTTTGCAAGCCACCATGGATTGCACACAGTTTCCATCGCTTTTATTACTGTCTTTATAGAACTGTTTTTCACGTTTCCACGGGTCAATAACATCAAAGCCAAGCCTCTGACTTGTTTCTGTTATCATGTTCCGATAATAATCTTGATCGTTTTCCATACCTAGAATTGGACCTGAAATGAATACCTGTTTTTTCATCATAGTATTGACCTGACATTGTTATTTAGGTTTCCAAATTAATCTGTGTTACTGAAATGGTTCTGTGAATTTTTACGTTAATAAATACTCTATGAAAGATGACTTTGGAACTGTGTAAAAATAACTTCAATGTTTTTGACGGACAACACATCAAACGCGACTTGACAAAGGGCGATTGCATGTTAATTAGCCCGTTTCTTTTATTCAGTTTTATAGTTGTTTGAAATGGTTTAATCCCTGTAAGTGAATATGGAACAGAATGCGTCGGTCTATTATTGTGTTTATTGTACGTTTTTGCATGTTTTTTAGAAATCTTTAAAATTCTCTGTTTTCATGTAACCTATTAAGTGAAGTTTATGGATGAATTAGTTATTAAAAAACGTGTGCAAGCAGCACTTGATGACATTAGACCACAGATTCAAGGTGACGGTGGCGATGTAGAGTTAGTTGCCATTGAAGAAAATGTTGTAAAAGTTCGACTGGTTGGTCACTGTGTGGGTTGCCCAATGGCCCAGTTAACCCTTAAAAATGGCATTGAGGCTCATATTAAAGCTTGTGTGCCAGAAATTCAAAGAGTAGACGCAGTCTAAATTTTAGACCAATTCTACTATTTGCTTTTTATTTTTAATGTTTGATAATTGTGTATGTGTACAAAATTGTTCCCTAAATGTAGATTGCTGTGATGTTTATATGACTGATTAGCCCTTTACAATATATAGCAAGTTACGTGGGTTTGATAGTTTTCTGTATGGCAATAAAAAGTAAATTATGAGCAGATTATGGAAAGCAAGCTCTCTCTAAGGTTAGGGACCGTCGATAAATAAGTTTGACACTTTTTTGGGAACTTCATGGAGCAGCAACATGTTTACGTTGAGGTAATGTCAACTTTAATTTCCGACACTTCCTTATTGTTAGGAACATGATATCACTGTAATTGTATGTTGCTATATTAAAACCGACTACAAACATATCCAACAACACAAAACTTTTGAAAATAACCTCCCAATTCTGTTGAAACATCTCCTCAAAAATTATACTAATCAACATAAACATATCCGAAATTTTCTTCTAATTGACTTAAATCGTTTCTTGACGTTTGCCTTTGGAGTATACCTCATTTTAGAATCAAAAAGCTTAAACAATACCATGTAATCAGTGTCGATGCTGGTGGCGAGGTATCCGAGCCAGGTCTAAATAGGTGGCCAGATGTAAATTGCACCTAAGATACGGAGGAGGACTTAAGATCCTCTGGCGCAGGTCTTCGTGGGTTCAAGTCCCACCCTCGCCACCATTTATAAATAAATATGGGTTTTAACGGTGTGCATAGGTTGTTGCTATTTAGTAGGGTTGGTTGTCATTGTGAGTGTAGTGGTGCATTTGTGTTTTAGTGAATTGTTTGTTGGTTTGTGACCTTTTTGTAACTGTGTAAACTATTTTGCGTGTTGATGAGTGCAAGTTTTGTTGAATAGTAACCAAAAAGAGCGGTAACTATGAGGGTCTTAAGAGATAATAACACTTGGTTTGTCTTTTTTTATTAGCATGGTTTTGGTTGTTTTAGGTAGACTGTATTTCTCAACAAATAAGTCCAAGATGGCTCTGATAAATTTAAATCGTATAATTGTTTTATGTTTGTATAGAGAGGTAACGAGAATAATTAAAGCTTCGTTTAATAAAGGTAACACCAAAGTAAGTGTTATCATTACAGTGATAGTGCTTATTGTGGTTGGTGCTGTACTGATTTATAGTTCAAAAGAGCCTGAGGTAGGGGTCTTTGATAATAGTGTACAAATTAAAGCTATGTATGGCTTAACAATTGATGTCTCAGATATAGCAGATGTGGCTCTTATAGAGAAAAGTATGAGTGAGATAGGTAATGTTGGACGAAGAGTTAACGGGGCTGACGTTTTTGGAACGTTGCAGGGGAATTTTAAATCAGATACTCTTGGAGAAACTCTGTTATTTATCCGTTTAAACTCTTCTCCTACCATACGTATTGAACGCAACAATGGCAAAGATATCTATCTAAGTTTTAGCAGCAGTGAAAAAACCATAAGAATATTTAATGAAATAACCACTGCAATGAATAGGGATTACAATATTGACGAATAAGTCTGGTTATTTCTATGAATTTTTGGATTTTTATGCTAATTACGTTGTTACTTATCCCTTTAGTGATGATTGGACTTGGTAGTGCTCAATCCGTTAAGTAATTAGAGTTGATATAAATGGTGGGTTGTGGTATGTTTTCTCAATAAATGTGAAAATATAATGCCACGATACAAATTTACCCTAACAGACCAAGAAAAAGAAGAATTAGAAAAACTCATACAAAAAGGCGACAAAGGCTACCGCATAAAACACGCACAAATCATACTAAAACTAAATCACATACCAGAAAACAACACATGAACCTACAAACGCATACAAACAGCCTACAACGCAACAAACAGCACCATATCCGGCGTAGCCAAACGTTTCGTAACAGATGGCATGGAAGCCGCCTTAGGACGAAAAAAACAGCTAAACTATCACCGCAAAGTAACCGGCGAAGTAGAAGCCCACATATGCGCCATAGCCTGCTCCCAGCCACCAGAGGGACGCTCACGATGGACCATGCAAACAATAGCCGACAAACTCATACAACTCAACGTTATAGACTACATAACAGACACAACCGTTTGTGAGGTAATGAAAAAAAACGAAA
>WQSY01000065.1 GCA_009787585.1 Candidatus Bathycorpusculum sp.
ATAGGTCTCATGGTGCTTTGAATTTGTGGGAGGCTGAGACACCTAATATGGCGTTTGTTAGGCGATTATGGCCTGAGGTGTGGTTGGGTATAGCTGCTAAGCAGTTTGGATGGTAAAATCGTGAATATTAAGATAACCAAAAAAGGGGAAATAATTTCCGTAAATCACATTTTCGTGATAGGCCGATAAGGCTTAAATCGTCTGTTAGTTCTATTTGTACTTGGACTGAAACCATTGAGTTCACCTTGTTGTGTAGAGATAACATAGTGGACTCAATTCAGTCCTAAAAAGCTAGTCGATTAGCATACACCACCAATTTTTAAAACAAAATGGTCTATTATTTCTATCTACAATCGTGGTAGTGTCGAAAACAGCATCGATTGCTGCTTTTCCCGGTATTTCTGCCAATACAATCTCACTCCGTTAAAAGGTGTAAAGTCAACAAAAAATGTATGATTGGGTAATCAACCAGACAACATGTCCGCAGTGAGTTGTAAAATAGGCTTGAGGGTGAATTGCAAGAAAGAGATAACCGTGTAATCTTGTTATGTTCAATGTTAGAGCAATGTTGCAAGGATCCTATATGAGAACGTTAGCGGTTTGATAAAAAATGGAAAGAAGAGCATGTAGCTTGTTAGGCTTATTTTTGTAGGATTGTTGAGGTAATTTGTTTTTTGTAGGGTAAAGATTTTAGTCTGTTAAGTAATAAAAGGTTAAGGAACAGATAGGGAAATGGCACCTAATAAAACGTTAGATTCATTCTTTACAAAAGAGAGCAAACAAGTAGCAGCACCTCAAGTAGAGAGTAAAGTAGCTCAAGCTGAGAAGGAATTTGACGCTCAAGTAACGCAAATGGCAGCAGATGAAGAAAAAATTGTTCAATTTTCCGTTAAAAAAGAGAGAGAACAAAGAGTTTTACCGCCCATAGCACCGCCTGATCTGTCGTCTTCTTATTTTGTTTCTGCATCCTATGACGGTCGCCAACGTAAAGTAATTATTAAGCTTTATGAGCCGGAGTCGGGGGAACTGTATTTTTGGCAGGATAACACAGGGCATAAACCGTACTGTTTAACTAGTTTGCCAAAGGAAAAGGTCTTAGAGTTTGATCGAATTGTTAAGCATCAAGGTTTTGACAGTTGTATAACTGAGCAGAAATTTGATCCCTTAGCTAATCAGAGTATTCAAGTAACAAAAATTGTAGCCAAAGATCCTCTGGCAATAGGGGGTAGACCAAGTGGCACTATAAGAGATATAATTCCAGAAGATCATCTTCAAGTGTGTGGTTGTCAAATTCAAGATAGTGACACTAAAATTTGGGAGTCTAAAATCAAATATTACCAGTCATATATTTATGATCAAAGACTTTTGCCGGGAATGATTTATCAAGTAAAAAATGGAAGGTTGGAAGAAACCTCTGTTTGTGAAGCAGAGCAGTCGCTTGGGAAAATTCGTGAAATCTTTAGTGATGAAACGGCAGAGGAGCAAGAATTTGCAGAGATGTGGGCTAAACTTTTAGAGTATCCTGCGCCTAAATTTCGTAGAGCAGCTATTGATATTGAAGTATATTCGCCATTGTCTAATCGTGTGCCTGATGCGCGTGAAGGTGCATATCCGGTAATTGCATGTTCAATTTACAGTTCAGAAGGGGACAAAAAAGTTTTTGTGCTCAAACGCCAAAATAGGCCAATAAACGAAAAAACTCAAATACCTATAGGCGTAGATGTAGAGTTTTGTGAGACAGAAGAGTATTTATTGCAACAAATTTTTAAAGTATTGAACGATTTTCCATTTATTTTAACATTTAACGGTGATGATTTTGACCTTCGTTATCTAGTTCACAGAGCGTTAAACCTTGGAATTGCTAAAAAAGACATACCAATTGACGTGGGAAAACGTGTCTGCTTAATAAAATATGGCATTCACATAGACTTATACAAATTCTTCTTCAACCGTTCAATTCAAGGTTACGCGTTTAATAACCGTTACAAAGATGTAAGCCTCGGCGATGTGGGCGCAGCACTTTTAGGTATGGAAAAAATTCATTTAAACAAAGCCTTTGGCGACCTTTCTTATAACGAGTTAGCCCATTACTGTCTACGCGACTCAGAAATCACGTATAAACTAACAAGTTTCGAAGATGACGCTGCTATGAAATTGATACTAGTACTTACACGAATTAGCAGTATGCCTATGGAAGATGTTAGCAGACAAGGAGTTAGCCGTTGGATACGCAACTTTTTACACCGTGAACATCGCAAACACGGACTTTTAATTCCAAACGCTGAAGATATTCTAACAAAAAAAGGCAAAACTAGCACCACAGCTACAATTAAGGGTAAAAAATACAAAGGCGCAATTGTAGTGGAACCAACACCAGGAGTTCACTTTAATGTAGCCGTTATGGACTTTCCCAGCCTATATCCGTCAATTATCAAAGTTTGGAACCTTGGATATCAATCAATAGATTGCATCCACCCGGAATGCAAAAAACAAATGATACCAGACACTCAACATTGGGTTTGCACGAAAAAACGAGCTCTAGAAAGTTTACTTATTGGTTCACTTAGAGATTTACGTGTAAGATGGTATAAAAACCGTGCCAAAGACCAAACGTTACCAATAGAAGTGCGAAACTGGTACAATACTGTACAAGGAGCACTTAAAGTCATTTTAAATGCTAGCTATGGCGTTTTTGGAGCAGACAGCTTTGACCTTTACTGTCCACCCGTTGCTGAAGCAACAGCCGCCATTGGACGTTATAGCATCACCCAAATCCTTGAACACGCTGAAGCAACAGGCGTAAAAGTACTCTACGGCGACACAGATAGCTTATTTCTTAAAAACCCGTCTAAAGAACAAATAGAAGAAATAGCACACTGGACAGAGCAGCACTTAAACATGAACATTGATGTTGACAAAGTCTATCGATACGCAGTTTTTAGCGCTCGCAAAAAAAATTATTTAGGAGTATTAGAAAACGGCACTGTAGATGTTAAAGGCTTAACAGGAAAAAAGAAACACATTCCAGTGTTTATCAAAGACGCTTTTAATCAAATGAAGGAACGCCTTGCAAAAGTTAAAACACCAGCTGAATTCGAAAACGCAAAAAAGGACATAGCAAACATTGTTAAAGACCGATACACACGACTAAAACGGCGCGAATGGAACGATAATACTGAACTTGCATTCCATGTAGTATTAGGTGATGAACTTAGCAGATACACAAAAACTACGCCTCAACATGTGAAAGCAGCATTAATTTTGCAGAAAAGCGGAAAAGAATTACGTGCAGGGGATCTTATCAGCTTCGTAAAAGTTAACAGTAATAAAGAACGCGTAAAACCTGTGGAATTAACTTATAAAAACGAGGTTGACACAGACAAGTACATTGCATATTTACAGTCAACTTTTGATCAAGTACTAGACGCGTTAGGATTAAACTTTGAGGAAATCATTGGTTTAACAAAACTAGCACAATTTTTTGTTTAACCAAGTATAATGATAGAAATAAAAGAGTAGATAAAGGCCAACAGGGTAAATGCCGCAACTATTATAGAGACTATTGTAACTATTTGTCGTTCAGTCAATGGGCGTCGATAAGTTATTAATGTGACTAGACTACGTTTGTGATCAGATTCAAGCTTGTTATCTTTGAAGGTAATTAACGCTTTTTTCCGTGTAAAGAAAACCATCAATAGAATAAGAGAAGAATTAAAAATGTATGGCACAAGCGAAATTAGTAGACCCAGTTTTACATCAGCAATTATAGCAAAGGAGGCAATAGTCATGCCTATGGCGAAACTTCCAGAGTTACCTACAAATATTTTACCTCTAAGATTTAAAGCGCCAAGTATTAACCAGAAAATTATTGGCCCAATCATTAACAGGTAATAAGAAGGAGCGGCTAACGCTGAAATGCCCATTAGGCCTAAAAGAACTATGGCAGGACAAACAGATTCAAGACCATTAAAACCGCCAAGCATATTAATCGTGTTAGTTACAATCATTACTATTAAGGGAATTATTAAATAGAAATACCACTCTCCAAATTGGAGAACACCAATAAAGGGTAAAGTAATTGATGTGCGAACAAGCATGTGTTTTGCGAAATAAATCAAAGGCAACGCAGCAATTAAGGGCATAAACGCTTTATATCGCCATTTTAAATCCATCCAGTCGTCAAGCAACCCCATGAAACCGCCGAAGAGAATACAAACTGCAAGAGTCAAAGGTGCAGAAATATCACCAAATGCAGATGAGCGTCCAATACCGAAAAAGTAAAGCAAAAAAAGGTATACAATGGCAAATAGGACGTATAATACGCCTAAACCGTTTGGAACTAACGGGGTGCCATTTTTATGCTGGTCAGGAACTGTTGGAAACACGTTTTAATCGTCACCAGTGACTGCTAAATTAGCGTTTTTGGTGAGCGGCATTGTATGCAGCCCAGTCAATTTTGTAGAGTGCGACTAATGGCACTAAGTCACCGGATCGACCAAAGTTTGTTTCTGCACCAGAGTTGTATACGAGTTTAAAGTATTGCAGTTCAACTGGCATACTTGTTGCGTTAACAATTCCATTAGTTTTGCTAACGAAGTCATATTCAGCATTGCTTAACAATTTGTAAACCACCGTGTTTATTCCCTGCTCAGACCATTGCCATCCACCGGATTCTTGATCACTTGAGCCAAACGCAGTCTCGTTTGTCCAAGTATTGCCTGAATGCATGAAACCTGCCTTTGTTAAGCGTTCATTTGCGCTTCCAGATATTCTGGCCATCTGCATCCATTTACCCTCATCACCTAAACCGTATGGATATGCATAGTATCCATCTTCAGTGGGGAAAACAAACTCAGCTGCAAAGACTAGGATATATTGCACGTTTTTTTGTCCGTATGTAGTAGATATAAGGTTTAACGCGTCTTCTTCAGTACTCATATACATGGCAGCAAGGTTTTCTATTTGTTCAGCGTCAACTGTAGCGTTGTCAGCAAGGGTAGTAACATTACCCATAACGCTTAGCCAATAACCATAGTCCCACCATGCAATAACTACATCTGTTGTGTGCAAGTGAGTGCTAGTGTAATTTAACATGTTTAACCATTGAGGCATTTGGTTAGGTGGAACTACTGGGAGACCTGCAGCGCTAATTGATGTAGGCATATAGCCGCTAGCATATTGGCGGGGTATACCACCTGTTTCTATTCCTCCTTTTTGTATTGGATTAAACACGAATTGGGGCATGAGGATAACAAATATCAACACTATACCAATGATGCTATATTCTTTGCTAACACGCAATAGTTTACGTTTAGCTTTTGTGGTAGCATTTGGTGTTTCTTTGAGCATAGACATGAACGGTTTTAACATACTGATTATACCTATAGCTGCAAGCAAGGCGAAGGCGGGTGCGAAAATTGCTAGTAGACGCGCCATTGAAACACCAAAGTAGAGACCTGTTGCGCCAAAGAGTATGAGGAATATATTGCGGTTTGTTGGATTTTTCAGTGTGAAGTATAAACCTGTTATGAAAAATAGTATAGCTATACCAAGTTCAACATAGATGTTACCCCATGCAGGGACTCGGTGTTCAGCTACTGACGCAATTAATGCATTGTTCCCTCGCAAGGTGGGGAGGAGAACATTAACAAATTTACCTGCGGTACTGCTAAGATAGCCAGAGTAGGCTAATGGAACAAGAGCGACAACCACTGCGGCTACCATTCCAATAACTATGTACATTTTGTTTTTCGCTGAAACGGTATAGTGTTGTAGAAATTCAGCTACTAGTAGTACAACAAAGACTCCGGCGACAGGGAGTATAGGAACGGATGTTAAGTAAGAGAAGCCGATGTATGGAACTTGTGCTGCGATGAGCAAACCTAAGCCCATGGTTACACCATAATTTATCAGTAATCGCCGGTCATATCGCTTTAGCACTACAAGTATGAATACAAAAAGTGCTGCTAAGTCTAAAATGTAATATGCAGCACCCCAACCAGCGATAAAGTAGGCTAACGCTAAGGCTGCACCTACAGAATAAATTAGACTCTTATACAGCGACTGTTTTGTGTTCATTGAACGCAGGAACATTAGTATAAATAATAGTAATCCGAGAATGCCCGGAATTTCGGTATCGAAAAATCCAAGAGAGCTTCTTTGCAGAAATGAGGGCGCTAAGGCTAAGAAAAGCGCGGCAAATAAACCAACAGCGTGCCCACCTAAATCTTTTCCGATAAAGTAGATTAGTAAACAACACAGAGTTCCTAGAACAACTGCTAACATTGCACAAAACGTCATTAAATCAACATTTACACCTAAAAAGCTAACTGCTTGATACAGTACAGCACCTGTCATAGGCAATGCTGGAAGAGACTGAGACATGTCAAGACCATTAGGGTACCATTGCTGATAATTAATCCAATGATCAGTATACGGGGAGAATAAACCATTTTTCACCATATAGTCAGTAATACTGTACTGATAATACGGGTCATACTCGTTTAAGTGAATTTGGCCTGGTATTTCCCACCGCATAGGTAAGATACGTACAGTAAAGGCAACCAAGAGTATTAGAATTAATGCTGAAATTACAAGAACTGAGGAACGATTAATTCCTAATCGTTTTCCGAAAGATTTTACATTTCTCGTTTGATCATTAGACATTAGTTTCTCCTCACAGACAGTCATCTTAGTATGAGTTTATTTTGATTATATCAAAGGGGGTTTATTTATGGCTTTTCCAAAAACAACCATTAACTACTCTGTTTATCTATCGGTTTGGCTACATGGAACATAACCCATGGACTGTATTTGCACAGTCGCCGCAACCCAACTGCCCGCTCTAACCACGCTAGAAGAGGGATTATACCGTTTTGAGAAGTTCTTCCAAAGGGCAACCAATTGTACCCCAATTTTGCGCAGATTAAAAAGTCAGTTTTTGATAAATCTTGCATAACCCGCTTATAGGAATGTAGATATGATTTACCCTTTAACCCTTTCAATTTTGCTTTAAAACTAGCTCTATTTCCAAAGGATAAAACACATGTTGAATTATGTTTTAATGTTCGATTACACTCGTTTAAAGCAACATCAAGTTCAGGAATATAATCTAACACTTCAATCATAAATGTAGCATCAAAAACTTCATTTCTGAAAGGCAAATTTCTTGCATCAGCAGCCACAATATATGCTTGCTTTGTACGTTGCTTAAAACGTTTAAGAGAACCACAGTCAATATCTATACTCACCACAACAGTTGTTTTATTATTTAAAGCCAGAAAAGAAATTCTGCCAGACTCCGCACCTACATCAAGAACAAAACTAGTCAGAGAAAAGTCAACAGCCTTTGTAATAAAAGACGCTTCTACCGCTGTTAAGTATTTACCCATCCGAGTTTTTGCAGCCATTTCCCAATGAGTCTCACATACAGAGGAAACAACATCGTTAGAACATGCAAGGTTTTTCTCTGTTTTTCCCATTTACAGATCACCATTTATTGCAGATTTTACTCCACAGTTAAGTGTAAATGTTTTCTATCACATTTAAAACAAGCGTCAATACATTGAAAAAGTTTATCTAAAAAAACGCAACTATTGCCTTGTAAAGAAGATAAGGGCACACAGGACAAATAACATATTGTAGCATTTTGAATCTACAGAATTTTAACACCATATAGATATTTATTAATTTGTAAAATAAGTGAATGTTTAACCGACTTATGAAGAATACTCTTTTCAATAGTCAAGTTGGTTGTAGCGCTTGAAAAAGTATACACTAATTATATCTGAAAAGCCTGATGCTGCAAGCCGCATAGCAACGGCACTAGATGATAGCGGTAAAACCGTGCGCGAGGTTAGTAATGGTCTACCATTTTTTGTAGCAAAAAATGGAGATAAAGAAATTGTTGTAGCACCCGCTATAGGTCACCTATATACTGTCGCAGGTATAAAAAAAGGCGAATGGGATTATCCAGTTTTTGATTACCAATGGGTACCACGTTGGATAGTTGAAAAAGGGTTTTTGAAAAATCGTATTTGGCTAAATGAACTCTCAAAATTAGCAGAAAAAGCCGAAGAGTTTGTTGATGCCTGCGATTATGACATTGAGGGCAGTATAATAGGTTACTCTATTCTCAAATACGCCTGCAATAGCAAAGAAAAAGTGGCTAAACGTATGAAGTACTCTACACTTACCCGAGAAGAGCTTAGAGAGTCATTTAGCAATTTATTGCCACAGCTTGATTTTGCACTTGTTGAAGCAGGCTTGGCAAGACATGAAGTAGATTGGCTGTATGGCATAAACCTGTCTCGCGCATTAACTTTAGCAGCCAAAAGCAACAGCGGTATGTACACTACTCTAAGTACGGGTCGGGTGCAGGGTCCAACTTTGAAGTATATAGAAACTCGAGAAAAAAACATTCGAATTTTTGTTCCAACACCGTTTTGGAATATAACAGCAAAAATATGCATAGATGACCACATATTTGATTTAGAATATGAAAAGAAAAATGAGGCAAAAACGGAGGCAGATACTATACTTGCAGCATGTAAAGTCAATGAGGGACAGATTGTTAAAATTGACACAAAAGAGTTCCAGAGCAGACCACCAGTACCGTTTGATTTAGGCGCACTTCAAAGTGAAGCTTATAGACTTTTTAAGTACACCCCTATGTGCACAGCTAAAATTGCTCAACACCTCTATATTAACGCTTTAATTTCTTATCCAAGAACAAGTAGTCAAAAATTGCCACCAGCTATAGGCTACAAAACTATACTTAAAAAACTCAGCAAAGCGCCATTATATCAAAAATTAGCACAAAAACTTTTGGCACAACCTACGCTAAAGCCAAATGAAGGCACAAAATTTGATCCTGCTCACCCAGCCATTTATCCAACAGGCGATTTACCAGAGAGATCCTTAGATACTTCTGAAAAAAACATTTATGACCTTGTTGTTAAACGATTTTTTGCAGTTTTCGGTGAATCTGCGCTTGAGCAGAGTCTTAAAATTTCGGCAGATATAAACCGTAACCTATTTTTTATGTCAGCTTATCGCACATTAAAAGAAGGATGGCTGGAATATTACAAACCCTATGTACACTCCAAAGCTTTTGCGTTACCACTACTATTTGAGGGACAAACATTTGTAGTAAAAAAGGTAAGTCTAAAAGATAATTTCACTAAACCACCTTTAAGATATAATCCGCAAAGTCTTCTTAAAAAAATGGAAAAAGAGGGAATAGGCACCAAAGCAACCCGAGCAACAACCATTCAAACATTATATGATCGAAAATATGTAAAAGGGGAACAAAACATAACAATCACGGACATAGGGTTTGAGGTAACAGAAGTTTTGAGGAAATATTGTCCAGAGGTTGTCTCCTCTGAAATGACAAGAAAACTAGAAGAGAAAATGGAACAAATCCAATTAAAGAAAGATACCAAACAAAACGTGCTCACAGACGCTATTGAAACTCTAAGAAAAGTTACAGCTGTGTTTAAACAGAAGCAAACAGAAATTGGAGCACAACTGGGACAACAAATTAAACAAACACGCTACAACAAACAAACAGTAGGAAACTGTCCCACGTGTCAAACAGGAAAACTAGTTATCATACGATCGAAAAAGTCAGGTAAACGTTTTGTTGGTTGTACCAATTTTTTTGAGAATAAATGCAACACTTCTTTTCCGTTGCCACAAACAGGTGCAATAAAACCGTTAGTAACACCTTGTAAAATTTGTGGCTATCCAGTCATTAAAATTTTAATTAACTCAAAACAACCTTGGAAATTGTGTCTTAACTCTAATTGTTCAGTTAAGGAGAAGAAAAATGTTGAACTGTAAAATTTGTAGTCGCCCAGTCAAAGAAGAGGGTTATTGTAAGGAACATTGGAAGGCTTATCAAAATATTTGCGAAAAATTTAAAATATGGCAGAAGGCATTAGAAGTTTCTTGGATGAGTTATCTGGTTAATATTTCGAAAAATTCATTAACTGGAGAATGGGCTAAAGAAGTAGTAAAGTATCTAATTGAGGACGAGAGGAGAAATGTCAAAGAAAAATAAGAAACAATCACCACAACAACAAAAACCAGCACAAACAGATACTCAATCATCAAGGCCATCCTCGCTTACCAAATGGTTCAATAAAATCACTACAACATACCCAACTGCTCTAATTATAACAGTTATCATTATTGGTTACGCAGTGTTTCTATTTGGAGGCGGTTTATTTTCAGCAGTGAACGGAGTTTCACCTTCAGCATATGCCAACAACAGATTCTACTTCTTATATCCAAGCATCAGTGAACAGTTTCTTGCTGACACAGTAATATCTGTAATGTTGTACCTCATGGGATTTGCAGGTTTGCTAACGATTTACCAAAGCACTAAAAACGCTAACAAACCAAGACAAGCATACATGCTACTGCTGGTAGGCATTAGTCTTGTTTTGTTATCATACATATTCCTTGAAGGCGCAATCAACATCAAAATGGCAGGAGCCTAACCTTTTCTTTTTTCAAGTTTCAGCCTCAACTTTTCAAAATTAAACAGCAACTATCATAAGTCTTATTGTTCAACCGCTTTTATAATTGAAACATTGTTTACACCGTTTAAAATAGATTTAGGGATAGTTACAAAATAACTTTTACAGCCGTGAAGTGGTCATTGAAAATAGTTACAAAATAACTAATAAAAACAACCCATAACAACACATACACATAGACTTTCACAGCTAATAAACTATGCTACTCCAAACAATAGTCAACTGTAAAAATTATTTAATCACACTCCCTAGTACAGTGACTCAGCTAAAACACTTGAGTTTAAATATCTGATGCTGTGTAGTATGACATCAGAGAGTTTGCATTATGAATAGGCAAAAATACTCCATA
>WQSY01000066.1 GCA_009787585.1 Candidatus Bathycorpusculum sp.
TGGTATGTTTGTTCATATGGTTAGGGATTCCAAGGAGTCTACTAAGAGTTTGCTTTGGAGGATTAACACGAAATGACGTAAAAACGCAAAGTATCAGCTAATATACTTTGACTAGTTGTGTTAAAAAATCGCTGATATCACCTAGTGTTTCTTCGCCTTTAGCTGTTAAGCTATAAATTTTTCGCGGATGATCGTTTATAATGTTCCATATACCTGTGACAAGCCCGTTTTTTTCTAATTTTGACAGCATGGGGTATATTACGCTTGGGCCGGTGGTTACTTTGAAGGTATTTTTTACTTCGGCTATTAGTTCATAGCCGTATTTTGATTTGCCGTGCAGTAATGTCAGAATTATATAGTCGAGCATTTTTTTTAGGACAGCAGCTTGGATTTTTTTTAATTCAGGGTTGTTTTTTTGTTCTTCCATTATTATCACTTATTACATTTTTTATAGCCCTGTCGAGTTCGTCGCGGGTTAAAAGTTGTCTTTTATGTAATTCTTTAAGTATGCCAATTTCGAAGTTTAGCATTATGCTTTCAGAATCACACATAAATAATAACTACTTATGTAATAGAGGATGTATAAGATAAATGTTTTCTTATTGTGTGATTAATGCACAGGTGTGAACGAGGGGGCTGGAAATTATTTGGTGTCTATGTTAAACAGATTCCCTCGTCCACAGCTTAGTATAGTCGTTTCTGGTATAAACTCTTTTTGTTGTTTGACTTTTCTCTAAATCTATTGACACCCTGTTAATTGGTGTTACTGTAGAGTTAAAAGGGTGAACTTTGTGGAGATTTTTGGGTATATTTGGGTTTCAAGTAAGGAGCAAAATGATGTAGACAACCTAAATTCTGCGGTGTTTTCTGCACATGCAAATTGGCTATTTTTTAGTGATGTTATAAAGTATTTTAATGTGTCGATGTCAAGTTAAGTGGCGAGGTAACTTTATTTTAAAGAACCAAAAGTTTATAATACAGCAACATTAAATTGCATTACCGCATATCTGTCATTTCAACTAGTTCAACACCAGTAGGTACACCATGCTTTGACATCAGACACATGCTAAAACCACTTTTTTGTACATTTATTTGCGTTAATATGAATTAATGTTGCTATAGGTCCAACAACAGTTTTATGCATAATATCAGATTTTAAAAAAACAAAACCCCCTCAAACAAGCCGACTACACCAAGCACACAAAAACAAACACTTACACTCAATACACTACGTATTACACTTAACGTCTTTACAACACAAACAAACAAACGAGCCTTATAAACAAAATTATCATTCACAATAAACAATATTTAACTTGAAAGGCGCAAACAAAGAACATAGTTCATCAAGATGTATTCGGTTTTATTCAGAACTGCCCTTTGGCACAAAAAATAATAAGCTACTAACTATTTATTGGTATAACCTGTTGAGGGTTAGGTGCTGATGATGGCAATTGACCGTAAATCTAAAGTTATCATATATCAAACACAGAACGGACAAGTCAAAATTGACTGTCATCTTGCAGATGATACGTTATGGTTCTCGCAGACGCAAATTGTACAATTATTTGCACGGAATATTAGCGTAATTTCCCGACACATCAAAAACATGTTTACTGAGGCTGAATTAGACCAAAAAAGCAATGTGCAAAATTTGCACATTCCAAAAGGAGACTAGAATATATGAAATTCTTACACTTATCTGATTTACATATTGGCAAAATTGTACATGGTTTCTCCATGATTGAAGAACAAAAACACGTTTTCCAACAAATAATCAAACATATACAATCAGAAAAAATTTACACCGTTGTTATCGCAGGTGACATTTATGATCAAACTATACCTAAAAATGAGGCTATACGGGTCTTTGACGATTTCCTAACAGAACTCGCCCACAACAACATAACAGTCCTACTCATAGCCGGTAATCATGATTCTCCAGATAGAATCTCTTACGCAAACCGCCTACTCACTGACAAACAACTCTTTCTCTGCGGATCATTTAGTGGCAGTTTACAAAAAGTGACTTTAACTGATGAATATGGAGACATAAATTTCTGGCTTTTACCATTCATCAAACCCTTAACCGTAAATGGATTCTTTGAAGACCAAACCATTGAAAAGTACGATGACGCCTTAAACGCCGCCATTAAAACAGCTAACATCAACTACAGCGTACGTAATGTACTTGTAGCACATCAATTTTTCACTAAAGCGGGTGTTGAACCTATTCGAAGTGACTCGGAATTAAACTCAGTTGGTGGACTGGACGCCATTAGCACAGGCTTAATTGAACAGTTTGACTACGTTGCCCTGGGACATTTACATGGAACACAAAAAGTCGGCGCAGACCACATCCATTACGCAGGCTCACCCCTAAAATATTCCTTCTCAGAAATAAAACAACCCAAATATGCTCTACTCGTAGAAATAAACCAAAAAAATACAGGTATAAACACAAAAAATCTTCCCTTAACCCCTCTTCATGATATGTGTGAAATAAAAGGCAAAATCGAAGAGCTATTAAGCATCGAATTCTCCTCACGAGTCAACAAAGACGATTATCTGCACATTATTTTGACAAATGAAGAAGAAATTATAGATCCCATGGAAAAAATTCGAAGCGTCTACCCAAACGTCATGAAATACACCCCAGAAAACTCTCGCACAAAAAACGACACAGTAGACACACAACAAACTGCTGAAACAACGCAACTGTCTGCTTATGATTTGTTTAGTGAGTTCTTTCTTAATGTGTGTAAGTATCCTATGAGTTCTGAGCAAGAAAAAATTGTAAAAGAGCTCTTAGAAAAGGAGACTACAGAATGAAACCTCAAAAATTAACCATGAGCGCCTTTGGATCATACGCGGGCACAGAGACCATAGACTTTACAACCCTTGGCACCAACGGAATATATTTAATCACGGGTGAGACGGGTGCTGGGAAAACAACAATTTTTGATGCTATATCATTTGCCCTCTTTGGAGAGGCCAGCGGGAAAACCCGTGACAAATGGCAAATGCTTCGCTCAGATTTCGCAAAAGAAAAAACAAAAACCTGCGTAGAACTAGACTTCGCCTCCAACAACAAAGACTACAAAATTAAGCGAACCATTAAAGGGAAAAATCAAGACGCTGACCTCATTTTACCCGACGGCAACACCATAAGCGGAACACGTAACATTGAGTTAAAGATTGCAGAGATCATAGGACTGGACCGCAATGAATTCGCTCAAATTGTAATGATTGCCCAAAACGACTTTCTACGCTTCCTCCAAAGCGGCACAGATGAACGATTAAAGATATTGCGTCACATATTTGGCACTGAGGCGTTAAAACAATTCCAAGAGCAACTAAAAGAACTTGTTAAACAAAAAGAAGACGAACGCACCTTAATTCTTAGAGACTTTACACGCCACAATGTAAATGTCTACAAACGCCACGAACAGTTCACCGTATGGGAAACACAAATAAAAACCGACAAACAAGAGTTAACAGAAATAGATAAACAACTTGAAGAATACGGCAAACAAGAGTTATCATTAGCTGCCGAATTGGCAGTTGCGGAAGAGCTCTGCAAAAAATTCACCGAACTTATCCAGACACAAATAGACTTTAAAGAACATAAAGAAAAAACAGGCGAGGTAGAAAAAACAAAAACTTGTGCTGCACGTGGCGAAATAGCTCTCCATAAAGTAAAGCCTCTAGTAGATGAAGCACAAAAAACAGCCGAAAAGTATGCGTTTGCACAAAAAGATTGGACCAGCGCAAAAGAACAAGAAATCGCCGCTAACGCCGAATTGCAACAAGCAGCAAAAGCCCTTGAAACCTTGCCCCCTCTGGACAAAGCTCAAACCGCTTTCAACACCTTAGTAAAAGAGTGGGAAAAAGAAACAGAAAAACAAACAAAAATAGCCAGTCTACAAATAGACCACAACGAAGTTGTAAACAAACAAAACAATCTAGACAAAGCACAAAAAGAATTAGCCCTCTTATGTGATGAGTTAACAAATTTACCCTCTGTTGAGGATCATCAAGCAGAGTTTGAAAAAATATCAACAAATCTAAAAACCGAAGAGGACAAACTAGTAAAATTATCCGAGTTACAAAAAGACCTTGCCCTAATTACAGAAAAACAAGCAACATTAACAGAGGAGCAGGCAGAGTTTGAAAAACGCAATGCCGCCTTCCAAGTTGCGGATAAACACTATCAACTGTTAGAGGAAGGATTTCTGCGTAGTCAAGCAGGCATTATCGCAGGTAATCTATCAACGGGTAAACCCTGCCCAGTTTGCGGCTCAATGGATCATCCCTCACCGGCTCAATTATCTGAAAATAGCGTTACCGAAACCGCCCTCAAAAAAGCAAAAAACACCAAAGAGGATGCGCAATCAAAACGTGAAACAAACTCGTTAAGGTGCAATACATTACAGGGAGAAATCCAAACAATGAAAACACGGTTCTATACCGATATTTCACCCTTTATTCCAGGCACGACAGTTGAGGTAACAACAACTGCACTGCCTAAACTAATAGACACAACTCAAACAATAGTTACAAATCTTTCTGAAAAGAAAACCTTTGCCGAAAAAACCCTCTCCAACCTTAAAACAAAAACAGAGACCCTAACAAAAAATCGTGATGAGCTAAATTTATCTACTGAAACACTTAAAAGCGCAATTAACCCTCTCAAGGAACGGTTTATACGCGATTTATCAGAATTTATTTCCAACACTACATGGGAAACAAGCGAAGTAGACCTTACAAACTTGTTTACACAAACACAAACTACCGTAGACAACTTGACCACCCAAAAAAATGCGGATGAGACAGCTCTTGAAGAGCTTTCCAAAAATTGGACTGCAACAACGGAGCGAAACGTAAATGCAAAGTCTGCCGTGGAGTCTGCTCACACCCTGGTAGAGGAGCGCACTACAAATCAACAAAAAATGTTAAAAGACCACGATGAGGCCCAAACAACCTGTAAAAATGCTCTGCAAACAAATGGCTTTACAGATGAAACAGACTATACACGCTCGTTGGTAACTGAAGAGGAGCTTTTGGAGTTAAATAAGCAGGTGTTGGATTATGAGAAAAAAGGTGAGCAACTGGTTTTAGATATGGCCCGTCTGGAAAAGGAAACAGTGGGTAAAGAGCAACCGGATATAGAAAAACTCCAAACCCAAGCAAAAACCGTACAAGTCCAATCAGACGAATTACAGCAGAAGCGCGATGAGATTAATAGTCGGTTAAGTAAAACAAAGAGTGATCTGGAAGAGCTTGGGCGTGCGGCTGTTGCGTTTGAAGAAAATGAGAAAACCTATGCCCCTGTTAAACAGTTATCTGATGTAGCAAATGGTAAGGATGCTACCACGGGTAAGCTTGATTTTGAAACCTTTGCCCAAAGAACATATTTTGAGCGTGTACTTCATGCCGCTAATCAGCGATTAAAGATTATGAGTCAAAACAGGTATTCTTTTCTGCGAAAAACCGACAGTGATGATAGGCGTCAAAAGATGGGGCTTGAAATTGAAGTCTTAGATGCATACACTGGTAAAGCACGCTCTGCAGGGAGTCTTTCGGGTGGAGAATCGTTTATGGCGTCTCTTTCCTTAGCCCTTGGCCTATCTGACGTGGTACAACAAAACGCAGGCGGCGTTCATTTGGATGCCATGTTTATTGATGAGGGCTTTGGTTCTTTGGATACTGAGACTTTAGAGTTGGCAGTAAGAACTTTATCAGACATTGCCGGTGGAAATCGCATAATTGGTATAATCTCCCACGTCACAGAACTAAGTGAGCGCATCGACAAACAAGTACACGTCAAAAAAACAACAGCCGGAAGCACCATAACCATAAAAACATAACCCGCCCCTCCAGTATAGCAAGACAAAATGACATTGGCGTATGTGTTTTCGTTTATACTGTTTGAATTGTTCATTTTTACGCATTTTTTTCCATTACTGATCTTGTTGCCACGGAAAAAATACGCCAATGTCTACTTATCTTGCTATATCTTTTATCAGACAAGAGTAACCCTAAAATATTATAGTTGACACTTAATCTGTTATAGTTGATTATAGATGAGCGATGAAAAGCTTACCACAATACAGCTTTCAAAGACAGTAGTTCAAGAACTAAAAAACATTCGAAAATACCCAAGAGAAACCTACAACGAGACAATTCTAAATTTGATAAAAACAGCCAAAGAAACTAAAAACAGAAAACAATACGACGAGTTTCTTCACACCATACAACAGGCAAAAATGAAGGAACTCTGGGATAACGAAGAAGACGAGGCCTGGGAAAATGCCTAAACCCGGAGACGTCATACTAGCAACGGTACAATTTACCGACACAAACGAAGTAAAAATAAGACCCGCCCTAGTTCTCTTTGAAGAACTTGGCAACATCATAGTAGCCGGTATAACCAGTAATCTCAAAATGAAAGGAATACTCCTCAACAAATCTGAAGGTGCCATAAAAGACAGCGTTATAAAACTAAACTACCTCTTCACAATCTCCTCTGAAATGACCGCAAAAGTACTTTTCCATCTTAGCACCGAAAAGAAACAAATAGTCTACTCGGAACTAACTAAACGACTAAACAACCTCAAAACTAACTAATTGACATACTTGTTACTTGGTGCCCAAAAATTCTACTAAAACAGCGTTGCTTATGGTCTTTAGTCGCATAAGCATTTGTAGTCACATTGGCTGCATTCCCATTTGTCTTTTTTAGGTTCAAATTCCGCAGCATTAATCTTTTTAGTCATCTCCTGTATTTCAACCTGTATAGCCTCAATGGCCTGCTCTTCAGGAGCAAAAAAGATCTTTTTATTAGACCGCAAAAACCACTCCCCAACCTTCAACTGACAATCACGACCATACATACCCCTAACAGCAAGAGCATAAACTAACAACTGAATATCCTTTTTAAGCTCATTTAACGAAGGCACACTTTTACTGGTCTTATAATCTATAACCGTAAAACCCGCTTTATCTCTATCAATGCGGTCGATCCGGCCTCTAATGCGCACCTCACCAATAGCAGTCTCAAACCACCTCTCAATATCCAAAATCTCTGCGTTGTTATTATTTTGCTCCTCAATGAACACTTTTAAAATCTCTTTAGCCTCAGCATAATCCCGCTCAGCATCCAACTTTGATTTGTAACCCTCAGGATTCCAAAACTTTGCCAACAACTCATCAGCAAGAACATTATCGACTGTTTGACCTTCTTTTTGCATCCTTGTTAGTTGCTCGGCAATGTTGTGTATGGTTGAGCCAAAATCAAAATAGTACCGTGACCGCTCGGGAATCTTTAACACATGCCTGTACTGGTATAGCCTTGGACATTTTTTGTAGCTAGTAAATTGGGAGACACTAAAAACGTGATCCACCGGCACAGTCAACGGCTTCTTGTTTAACACTTCAAGCACCGAGTAGTCGGGTTCCTTAATTTTATTGATTATTTCAGCTTGTATGTCCAAGTTTTTATTGTTTGCTTTCGCAAAAAGAAACAGGTTCTCTATAGCATCAGTATATCGCTGGGTTGTTAAGTTTGCTATTACTTGCTGTAGCAACTCGGTTTTTACTTGACTATCTGCAGTAGTTATCACTTCAAGAGGCACTTCTTCTTTTGAAGTGGTGTCTATTTGTTGAAAATCAATATCTTCATGGTTTTGTTGATAGTTGATTTCTTGAAGGAATTTGGATGGTTTGGAGTCGGTTTTGTTTTCGCCGTAGCGTTTTGCAAAGGTTATAACTAGTTTTTCTTCTGCCCGGGTTAGGGCTACATAGAAGAGACGTCGTTCCTCTTGGATATATAACTCTTTATCCTCATGCACAGATTGAATTCCCTTAAAGAGCTCAGGGGGTATTGTAAATTTATCTCTTTGATAAGTCGTGGGCATTTTTCGCTCATTAACATCAGGAACGATAACAACGGGATATTGCATGCCCTTTACGCTATGAATAGTTGATATTATTACGGCTTGTTTGCTTGGGTCTTCTTCTTCAATTTTAAAGTTTGAGGCAAACGATAAGTAATCGACAAAATCTTCCAGACTATTTGCGGGATATATATGGTTGTATTCTTCTACAAACTCGTAGAACTGGTTTATCAAATGTATGTTGCGAGTGTTTTTGAGGGCTATCTCATATTTGCATAGTTCTTGTTCAAAAAGAACCGTATGCAAAAGCTCCAAAATACCTATTCTTGTTTTGTTTTGCATTATAGTTGTTAGGGTTTGTTTGACGGTTAAAAATTTGAATTTGTCAACAGCTATTTTGCTTAGGTGGTCAAAGGTTTCGTATAGGGAGAGGCTGTTTTGATCTGCATAATGGGTGAATCGGCAGATGTCTATGGGTTTTATGTCATAGTTGCGCCGGTTTAGAACACGTATGATTTCAGCATTATTTTCTAAGGGGTTGATTATTATTTTTAGAAAAGCGGTTAGGTCTTTTATTATGGGTTCTTGGAAGAAGTCTGTTTCGCCTACAAAATTGAAGGGTACGCCGTGTTTTCTAAAGGCTTTTACTATAGGCTCAGCCGTTGCTCTTCGCCTACAAAGTATGGCTATGTCTTGGGGAGAATATTTGTTTAAGAGCTGCTTTGTGGCCTCCAGAATATAATTTGCTTGAGCGGTATCATTTGGGGTTTCAACAACAGTTATTTTTTCGCCGTCGGGGTTGTTTGTGAACATGTTTTTTATTGTCCGCTCAGGACTATTTCTTATTAAAGCGTTGGCTACGGACACAATTTTTTTGGTACTACGATAATTTTGCTCTAAAGCTTTTTCCACAAAATCCGGAAAAATTTTTTTAAACTCTGCAATATTTGTTAAGTGAGCTCCACGGAACTTGTATATACTTTGATCATCGTCACCAACTACTGTTAGGTGTCCATGTTTTTTTGCAATTAAACTAACTATTTGCAACTGTATATAATTGGTATCTTGAAACTCGTCAACAATTATGTACTTGAATTTCTCTTGATACTTGTGTAAAATCAACGGCTTACTCTTTAACAAGTTATAGACTGCATAGAGCATATCTCCAAAATCTATCATGTTATTTTCAAGTTTATAGGATTCATAGGCCCGATAAATTTTCAACATATCTCTCAAATTATTCAAATAATCCAGAGCTTCTTCCTTTTCAGCTTCTTCTTCGGCGGTGGTTGAGAGTTTGTCTTGTTTTTTAATGTATTCTTGGAGGTCTTCTGGTGTTACGGCTTCGTCTTTGCAACGGGAGATGAATTTTTTCATTTCCTCAGCTAAAGTATAGGGTTCATGGTTGAATTCTAAGTGCTCAATACCAAAATTGTTAATATTTTTAGTCAAATAAACTAGTTGGGTAGTGTCGGTGATTATTTTAAAGTTAGAGTTTAGTTTGGTGTAGAGTATGTTATCTTGTATGATTTGTTTGCAGAAAGAATGAAACGTGGAAATGTTGAGATCCTCAGAACTATTTAACATACCTGTTACGCGTACTTTTAGTTCTTCAGCGGCTTTTTGATTAAACGTTAAAGCCAATATACTCTCAGGATTTAGACCCATTTCAATTAGGTAGACTATTTTACTTGCAACCGTCATGGTCTTACCTGAACCCGCACCTGCAATTATCAAAAGAGGCCTCTCAATTTCCTTTACCGCCTCAACTTGCTGAGAATTTAAAGTGCCAAAAATGCTTGTAGAGGTTTTTTGCCCTGAGGTACTATCTGTCTGCATACATGAATGATGCCTAAAAGTACTTTTAACTCTTACCATCAATAAAAAAACTATTTTTCCTAACTAATACATTGATGTTTTTAACGATAAAACTTAGGGGTACGAACAAACGTTTGTCTATTTCGCTTACCTATTTAATTTGTCTTTCTCAGAAATTATTTCACCCCGCAATCACCCATATTACTACTCAATACATCACCATTCAAACTGTTTAGCAACTATACCAAGCCACACCTCAGACCACAAACGACTAACAAACACCACATTAGACGACTCAGCCTCCCACAAATCCAAAGCCCCACGAGGCCTAACATTATACCAAACAACAAACTCACCCAAACCCCCAAACCGACCCCTATACCTAATATAAAGATCCTAAAATTTCTCAAGCTCACCATTAGCCTGAGGATGCCCAACCCTGCAAAGTATTACAGTTGTAAATGTTGTTTGTGTCAGTGGTGCCACATTGCAATAAACTGATGATCACACCGCCAAAATATCCACTACTCAATCGTCTTCACCGCTTGAACAACACGCGTATAAAACCAAAAAAACACCCCCACATCACCCCTACTTAAACAAACAAACCACACTTTTTTTAAACAAAACCAAACTACAAAACAAAAGCTCACACTTTTACATAGACCTTACATCCAAAAAACAAACAAAAAGACACGCAAGTAACGCATGCACCAAACAAGCAAACGTAACATACTTATACCAACCAAAAAAACCCTACACCTCACACTCATCCAAACCAACTTTGGATTTGCTCTCCGCAAAACACCACTCAACAATCCACATAGTACCCACAACCTCCACCAACTTTAAAACAGAAACATTCACAGACGCAAAACAAACATACGCACGCAACTCCCCATCCAATCGACCCCTACGCACAAGCAACCAACGCCTCACATACACACATAAACAACCTAAATTCCCGAATTTTTATACCTACGATAATCAAAATGTCTTAAAAAGGCGTAAAACAGCATTAAAGGCTTAAAAACGCCAGTTTCTTCTCTTGCAT
>WQSY01000067.1 GCA_009787585.1 Candidatus Bathycorpusculum sp.
GCACTAGTTGTTTGAATCGTCTTGGGGTTATTTTGAGGTGTTTTGTGGCGTATTTTATGGTTATTTCGTTTTTTGCGTGTTTTTCTAGGTACCATTTGAGTTCGTGCTTGTTTTTGACTTTAACCGTGCCTGTTAATTGGGATGTAATGTATTTGCGAAAAAGGCCTTTGATATGTTATTTGAGGTTTATTTATCACAAGTTGTCGTGAATATTACTATACGTTGAAAGAGTGGTGTGTTATTTCTATCTGTGATGGTGTCGTAAGGCAAATGTTTATCATCTCGACCATGCCACCGTGGGTGTGGTCACATAGCATGATGTCGAACATGTTTCATCACCACACCCACGTTATAACCCTCTATCATCAGAAATTTAATAACCCCATCTTTAACAAAACTATCAACCAACATATTTGTCAGTGCAATACACTGAGCTTTCCTTTGTATGTTGTTTATTTGCTCTCTAAAAGTGTGTTTAGTGATGTTTTTGTATACACATTTTATTGTTACTTTAGAGTAAAATTAAGTTGGTGAAGAGAAGATTTTAAAAATTTATCGAGTTGCTTATTATTCGTTTTCTTTTATTTCACACTTGAGCTTTTTAATGATTTCATCTGCACGTAATGGCTCAATTTTTAATGTATATAATTGACTTGAAGTGTGAAGTTTTAGTTTAACAATTCCTTTGTTTCTTTTAACTTGACAATGCTTTGCTTTGGCGCTTATGGCCACGAAACTTTCAACGTCTGTCATTTCTGATGGCATACTATTTTCCTCTATTAACGTTCTGATGGATGCAGGCCAGTTTTTATTTGTTTTGGTGCCATTATCATCATGATGATGCGTTTTTGAGTGCATCAACTGATTTAGGTAATATTTGGTGGTGTATGCTAATCGACTATCTTTTTAGGACTAAAAAGAGCCCTGTGTTATCCCCACACAACAAGGTGAACTCTATGGTTTCAATCCAAACACAAATAGAAACAGAAGAAAAAATAAATCCTACCAACATATCAAAAAAACAGGCAAAATAAACATACCATAGCAAAACTCCAAACCTACCCTAATCCAAAAGCAACAAAACAAACAACAAAACACGACACCATAAACCTAAAACTAACCATGGCACACAATATAGAAAACAATACATACTTTAGGCTATTGCTTTTGTATTTAGAAATTTCCAGCAGACAATGCATCGCAAACGATTTTAGATTTAGAATGAGTAGAAACCACAACATACCTACCTGTAGAGATTCAAAAACCATAATCGAAAATTTACCTTATGCAAAAGTTTCAAAGAACAGAATCCATGCCTGCGTACAAACAGTAGGCGAGTTTATGAATCAAAAACGCCAAAGAAAAAAACTCTCCAACAATGCTACCACCACAACAGAGAAGAAGGAGGAGGAAAAAGCGGATAGGCGAAGAAAAGAGTGTTTGATTTAGTTATGGGGGCTGGTGCTAAGGTTCATGGGTGTGAGGGAAAGAAGTATGAGATTAACGTTATTTTAGAAAAGAACTAAGAACCAGGTAAGAAGACATTGTTGGGGTTGGATGTAAATAAGTCCTAGAAGGAGACTGCATCATAGTTTAGAGGGAACGCAAAGGTGGTAGTATCTGATAAAAAGTTTCTCTTAGAAAAGTGTTGTTGGAAAAGTTTGGTGAGTATCAGGGTTATGTTTTGTATTGTATTTGGGGTATAAGGTTTTATTTGTGGTAGGCAAAACTGCTTAGGGAGTAGCGTTTGGGTATTTCGGGTTGTGTGGAGAGGGTTTGTGGACGCTTTGTAGTTCGGTTGAGGAGCATGTTGTTGATGGGGATGTTGTGGCTTTAATACTTGTCTTAGACGGAGTGTGTGTTGGTTGGGCTTGTTGGAGTTGACGAGGATTAGTTGAGAGTTTTTTTGGTGGGTTTAGATTGTGTGAGTCGGTTTGTTTGTAGTGTGGTGAATTATATGGTTACGTTTGTTTGTTTGGTTATGAGAGGTGTTTGTGGGTGTCGTTTTTGAATATTTTGGTTGAGTGTTTGATGGGTGGGATTGGTAAGTGTGTGAAGCGTTATGTGGGTGTTTTGGAGTGAGTGGGGGTTTGAGAGTTTGTTAAATGCTTTGTTTCTAAGGTATTGTATCAAGTAAATTTATGGTGGGTTGAAAGAATTCTTAAGTTCAAACAACACTATAATCGCTGTAAAAGTAACATAGAACGATAGTCGATCAGGGAACACAACTAATTATTTAAATCATAGAACAACATTTGATCACTTGATGATAATGCGCGGTGTATTATATCTTAAAAAATTGTCAACAAAAAAGTTTGCCATAGTATGCCTTGTCTTAATAGTTTTTATTAGTTTATCATCAACGGTATTTCTATATTATCGACAAAACAGCCCAGCGCCTGTGTATTTAGGAGTAAGCTTTTGTGGAAACACAACTATGGAAGCTAAATTGTTAATTGACAAAGTTAAAGACTACACTAATCTTTTTGTGTTACAATCAGGCCCAGTTAGCTATAATATAACGGCTGCTACGGAAATTTGTGATTATGCCACTTCTCAGGGTTTAGATATTATCGTTTTCTTAAGTTGGTTTGACCCAGAACATTCCTGGCGTTATCCTTGGATACAAGAGGCTGCTCAAAAATATGGTGATAAATTTTTAGGTATATACTATTATGATGAGCCCGGCGGTACCCAGATAGACTATGACTGGACAAATCATTTTATAACATGGAGTAATAACATCAAAGAGTCAGATGCTAACAATGACCCATTTTATCAAAAACTTTTAGAGTCCTCAGAGGGTTATTTAAATGGAACTATACGTGATTACAATACAGCAGCTCAAATATATGCTAACTATATACGAAATGATCATGATCTCTCTCTTCTAAAAAATAGTTCCATTCAACTATTTGTCTCTGATTATGCGCTTTATTGGTGGGACTATTTAGGCGAGTATGATGTTGTATTTGCACAATTAGGCTGGAATAATTCTGCAACTCAAGAAATTGATCTAATTAAGGGCGCAGCACATTTACAAAATAAAGATTGGGGCGTAATTGCAACTTGGAAGTATCATAACGCTCCATATTTAGGCAATGGCACAGAAATATACAATCAACTGTTGCTATCTTATCAGGCGGGTGCAAAATATCTTATAATTTTTGATTATCCATCCATTGAAGAAAACCCCTATGGCGTTCTTACAGATGAACACTTTGAAGCCCTTCAAAACTTGTGGGAGGATATAAACAACCCTGCAATCACTCGTTTAACTACTGTTGAAGCAGTTTTGGTATTACCCCAAAATTATGGCTGGGGCATGCGGCATGTAAATGATCGCATATGGCTCTGGAACGCAGATGAAAATAGTCCACAAATTTGGGATATTTCTCAAAAACTCATAACTCAATACGGTATAAACTTAGACATAGTTTATGATGACCCACAATTTCTCATAACCGAAAAATATAACAAAATCTATTACTGGAATCAAACTCTAATAAACTTTAAGTAACCATTTCAATATCCTCTTGTTAATCCGTAACTTTCGGTGATTAGGGAATATGTGTTTTTGTGATTTTGCATTATTTATTAATTAGGGATATTTGTTAACGTTTGATATTTGAGAAAAACTATCATAAACTTGTCATATATTGACATTTTATAGAAGTTGTATAACTTCAAAATCACGTTACCCATATACCTATCAGGCATATACGGCATATCAAAATTAAACCGTAAAAACACGACATTTTTCCATTTTAACCTTAAAAACACGTTCTCAAACAAAACCTGCTACCTAAAAACTGAAAAACAGGTAGAAACAAATTTTTTTCTTTATAGAACTCCTCCCAAAAGCTCGCATCAGAACCATCTGCGTTCCATGCACCACTTTTTTTATAATCGAAACGATATACTTCACCTTTGATTGCTTGGTCGATATGCAAAGTCATAACATAAATAACTTGTAACAATTAAGCTGCAAATTAGCAAAATTATGTAAATACTGGCTGTTTTTTTATTATTATGCTCCTGCCTTAAGCTTATTTTTGATACATAATATTTATGTATGTATTCAGATGTGGGCTAATTGTGTTATCTAACATAAAGCAGTTATTATTTCCAGAAAAGGTAGCGATTTTTGTAAACGTAAATAATCTAGTGTTTAAATTATATACTATGTATGGTGAAGTTGGTTTATGCAACGTTCATACTCTAGATTGCTTGGTATAGTGGGTAAACCTAATACGGGTAAGTCGACTTTTTTTAGCGCCGCAACTCTTTCGACGGCTGATATAGCAAATTATCCTTTTACAACCATAAAACCCAATAGGGGTGTTGGTTACGTAAGAACTCCGTGTGTTCATGAAGACTTTAAAGTGCAGGATACTCCCCGTAATTCACTTTGTTTAAATGGTACACGTCTTGTTCCTGTTGAACTTATTGATATTGCAGGCATTGTTCCAGGGGCTTGGGAGGGACGAGGTTTGGGTAACCAGTTTTTAGATGAAATTCGCCGTGCAGATGCTTTAATTCATGTTGTTGATGTATCCGGTGGAACAGATATTGAGGGCAAAAGCTGTAAGCTTGGCGAACATGATCCTTTGGAGGATGTGCGGTTTCTTGAGCGCGAAATTACCCTGTGGATGGTAAATATTTTAAAGAAGGATTGGCCAAAAATTTCAAGAACCGCTGAGGCTGATAAGAAGGGTATAGCTACACCTTTAGAGGAAAAATTAACGGGTTTAGGTATAAAAAAAGTTAGTGTTGGTGAGGCGATTAGACGTTGTGGTTTAAATGTTGATAAACCTACACTTTGGAGTGATGAGGATTTTTATCAGTTTGTAGATACTCTTAGACGTATTTCTAAACCGATGCTTATCATTGCTAATAAAGTGGACTTACCTACGTCTCAGATAAATCTTGAGCGATTAAAAAAGCTGGAATACACGGTAATTGCTGTTTGTGCTGAGGCGGAACTTGCCTTAAGACGCGCTGCTGAGAAACAGTTAATTGATTACAAACCCGGAGATAAGGATTTTAAAATTTTAGCCCCTGAAAAAATGTCTGCTGGACAAATTAAAGCTTTAGAGTCTATACGTGAAAAAATTTTCTCGACCACCGACTCTACAGGCGTACAAGAGGCCCTCAATACGGCCTATTTCAAGTTGCTTGATATGGTAACAATCTATCCTGTTGAAGATCCAGAGCATTTAACCAATCACGATGGACAAGTATTGCCTGACGCTTATCTTGTTCCTAATGGGATAACTGCACACCAATTTGCTTATATTATTCACACGGAACTTGGTGAAAACTTTATCTACGCAGTTGATGCCCGAAACAAACGACGCATAGGTGAGGATGCTGTATTAAAGGATCGTGATGTTATATCCATTGTTAGCGCCAAAAAACGGGCATAACAACCTTTTTTCTTTTTAAAGTTCATTTTCCGAATCTGCGTTTACGATGTTGATATGTTCTAATAGCTCTTAAGAGGTCAATGAAGCGAAAGTCTGGCCAATATACATCTAAGAATAAAAGTTCGCTGTAAGCGGCTTGCCAGAGTAGAAAACCACTTAGCCGTTCTTCTCCAGAGGTTCGAATAATCATGTCGGGGTCTTGTTTTGTCATGTGGGCGGTGTAGAGGTATTTTTCAAAAGTATTCTCTGTTATATCGTCTATTTGGAGACGATTTTCTTTTATTTCTGTAGCAAGTTTTTTTGCAGCATCAACAATTTCTGCTCGTCCGCCATAGGCAAAGGCAAAATTCCAGATATAGTTGTCATAGTGTTCTGTTGCTTTCTCTACTTTTGCGATGATTTTTTGTAGACTATCAGGCAACAGGTTTGTTCGGCCGATAACTTTTACGTGTACTTTGTTTTTATGGACACGTTTGTCAACTAATAGTTTTTTGAACCTTTCCTCGGCTATTTGCATGATTTTCGTAATTTCTTCGGATTGTCGAGAAAAATTTTCTGTTGAAAAAGAGTAAAGCGTAATATATTTAACGTTTATCATGCTACACCAGTCCAGTAATTGTTCTACAGTGTCTGCACCTTGTTTGTGACCCCATTTATCTGTAAGCCAAGGACTTTTTTCTTGTTCCGTGGCCCATCGTCTATTGCCATCTAAAATTATGGCGATATGTTCCGGTCTTTTGCCATCTTTGATTTGGTACCATAGCCAACGCTGATAGATTTTGTAAACACCAATTGCTGCGAACAGGTTCTTAAGCAATCTTTAGCCTCATGCTAAATATGTAGATACCTCAATTGCTTTTTAACAGTTATGCTAAAGATAGGTCAAGTTATGATGGGTTCATTGTTGATCTCTTTTTGTGGCGTGTCTTTTTTAAAGAACCCCTGATAAGATTTGTTTAGAACAGCAACTATGAGAATTGCTGCCACTCCAATAAGTACACCCACTATAATATATATAACGAATTCTCGGAAAAACTGGTTTTCAAAATTTATTACAGGATCTGTTGTCTGCTGTAGAAGTAACTTCACTGCGGCTTCCACGATTGCTTTTGACCAAGCTATTTCTGCAATTAAAGCTACGTTTCTAATGAGTTTAGAGTCTCGTTCAAAGTAAAAAGTCAAGCTTCGACCAAATAGGACAAGTATTGTACCAATAATCAACATGTCCATAGCACCTTTAATGAATAGAGCCAATAGGACTAGAATTTGACTTATCTCATTTATACCATCTGGAAGAACCGGCTGAGAGTTTAAGCTAACAAAACGTAAACCTAAGTACAGGCTTATTATGCCGCAGAGAATTCCAGCTATTATAGCGTAATTCGCAATTTGTATAGGTAAGGGTGGAGGTGTGTATTCTTTGATCCAAGTATAGCTTTTTTTGACAGCGCGGTCAACTCCAAAGCCTTTAAGCAGTAGGTAAGCACCAACAATAACAGCTAGAGCTATACCATAATAATACATTGGTATACCATAGGCTGCATTTAAAACTCCAAAAATGGCTAATACCATTACTAAAACGCCTGGTAAACCTAATGCTACTCGGGAGTACCGTGGAGTTTCTACTAACAGCTTTAGATATTTTGTAAATACTGCAGCTGTTTCCTCTATTGATTCACTGTGTTTAATTACTATACGCCTAACAGACGATATGGGAACACCGCGCGTTTGAATTATAGGAAAAACTGCTTCATCGGTGTAACCATCTGAGACAAATATAATTTCAGTAGCTAAATATTTTTCTAAAACCTTGTTTAATTCAGAGGAAAGTTTTCGATCTGCAGTAACTCCGCCTGTTTCTGTGCCTGAAATAGTAGCTACTTCAAAATTTTCTTCCGAATCTTTTTTACTTATCAATTGATCATAGAGCCGAACAGCTTCAAACATTGCATTAGCGTCTGGTTCTTCTGGATCTTTTAATGCTAACGCTACAGCTGCATCCAAATTAGCTGCTCGTCCAAGTAAAGGCGTTTGGATGCCTGCTTTAACTTCTATATCGCCATCTCGGTCAACGCATAAGATTAGAATATTTTTCTTTGTCTGATGCAACATTTCTGTATTGGCCATAACGTTAGTACTAAATGTGATGCCGCTTAATTTATTTTTGCGTATCTGTGTCTTCTGTGTCTTCATCACTGTCTAGAAGCTGGAATTCGTTCCAGCTGAGTTTTTCGCCTTTGTCAAGCTTTTCCTTTGCTTGAGCGCCAAGCTTTGACTTTAACACCTGATCATCTAGCATTTTTTGATTTCTTATTACGTCTGCTTCTTCTTTCTCTTTTTGCCGTATGGCCATCACTTTTATACGTTCAACAATGGCTTTTTCTCTTAAGTCTTTATTTTGTTCTCGAAGAGTATTACGCAATCCAAGCATTTGACCAGTAAGTACAGCTATTTCAACACGTAAGTTACGTGTTTTCTCTCTGTTTTCTATGAAATTTTTGTGTAACCCGTCTGCTTCTTCCTTTACTTTTTTCACTTCAGCAATTTTAGCAATCATACTCTCATGAAGACGTTGACTTTCTGAGGATAATGCCGATAATTCTTTATGGAATGATTCAGCTTGTGCATCAAGGGTTTTTCTTTCATGAATATGTTCCGAAATTTTCTTGTTTTCTTTTTCCAGTTTTCTATAGCCGACAAGTTGTGTTTCAAGAAGTTTAATTTCGCCAATCAACCTTTTTTCTTCCTGTAAATCCAGTGTTTCAGTCTGAATTGTCCAGTCTATTTTATCAATTTCTTTTTGTATATCTTTTTGCCGAACATGTGGCATTTTCTTTCTAAGTTCTTCTTTCTTGTCTTGTATAGCTTGAATTTCGTCCAAAATCGGCTTTATTTTGACCCTTACGCCGTCTCTTTCCTGTTTGATGGTGTGAACTTTTTTATTCACTTCGTCCCGCGCCTTTTTTACATCGCGGATTTCAAGGTTTAATTTCGTAACTTGAACATTTAGTTGATCCCTTTTTTCAACCAGCTTTTTTGATTCTATGTCTGCTTTGTTCACTTGATCTTTTAAAACCGCGATCTGTGAACGTATTTCATCGATTTGATTAGGTTTATCTTGGGTTGACACATCTATCATCTGCGCAGTTTTTGACATTAGTCACTAATCTACAAGCTTATAATATTTTAACTTACCCTTTGTAGATTATATCTAGTACATTAATGACCCATGAAAGTGACGATAATAGTCACAGAAGAACGCTCTATGGAACGCGAACGCCTTTATCAGTTATAAGTTTTAAATATTAGGTAAGCATATTCATTGGACGCGATTAAGTATGGACTTTTGCTACGATGACTTACTAAAAAGAGCCCAAGAACAACTACCCGAGGTCTCTATAAAAAAAGAACGACTTGAACTCCCAAGATTGTTCATAACAACTATTGGTATGCGCACTATCATTTCAAACTTTGGTGAAGTATCCAATATTTTGGACCGTGACCCTCAACATATACTAAAATTCCTAACACGCGAAATGGCAACTGCCGCAACTTTTCACGACGCACGCGCCATTTTTCAAGGTAAATTTCAACGGGACAGTTTTGAACGTTTACTACAAAGATACATGGACTCCTTCGTAATATGCCCCGTATGCAAACGGCCTGATACTAAACTGGTAAAAGAAAAACGACTCACATCTCTAACCTGCAATGCATGTGGCGCAAAATCGTCCATTAAACAAATTTAAGGCATCTGCATGCAAGTTTACCTTAAACTCAAACAAATAGACAAAAACGTTGTTTTAGCTATCTGCGATGATGAACTTCTCGGCAAAACACTATGCGAAGGTAAAATAATCTTCAAAGTTAAAGACGAATTTTACAACGGCGGAAAAGTTGATGTCGAAGAAGCTATAAGCATGATAAAAAACGCCAACATAGTTAATTTAGTAGGTAAATGCTGTGTTGAACATGCAGTTCAAAAAGGCTACGTCCACCCTGATGCTGTTATAACAATTCAAGGCATTCCACACACCCAAATAATGAAACTTTGAACATACCTTTTTCCGTGTCATTAACCTTTTTTTATTTTCTTTTTACAAAAAAAGAACCGTTTATCCACGACCAGTTAGACCGTAATTTTCAGTTTTTAGGTAGCAGGTTTTGTTTGAGAACGTGTTTTTAAGGTTAAAATAGAAAAAATACCGCGTTTTATAGGTATATAGGTAACGTGATTTCGAAGCTACATAACTTGCTACAAAATGTCAATATGTGACAAGTTTATGATAGTTTTTCTCAAATATCAAACGTTAACAAATATCCATAATTAATAAATAATGCAAAATCATATGTTGGAAACGATATACCACCCACAAATTTGTAGAAACTAAGATGTTGTGGTACAAGGAAACATGATGCTTTCAGCGCTCAAAATCTTGTTTAATTCTATTAAATTTGATAAAAATTCCTAGAATACCTAATATAAAAATAAAAATGTTCCAAAAGTAAGCCCAAATAACAAACTATTCGTAAGTGTTGTAAAAATTGAACAAAACAGTGTTATAATGCCTGTGCCTTTTGGAAAAACAAACATTGGCGTAAGACTAATAAGATATAATGAAATAAACAAAGCCGTTATAAGACTACCTATTGAAAGAGTAAGTATGGCGGTAGTGTTCTTTTTCATTGTTATTATTGTAGCTCGTTTGACTTCCAATTGTTTGCGCATAGTTTCATTATCATAGAAGAGTAAAGACTGTGTGGTTCCATCAGTTTTTCTTCGATTTTATCCTTACGACTTATGTTCAGCTGTTTGCTGTAAAATTGTGTTGAATTAATTTTTTTGGTGAGGTATTAAAAGCGGTAAGCTAAAGAGCAAGTAAGAGAAACAAACAAC
>WQSY01000068.1 GCA_009787585.1 Candidatus Bathycorpusculum sp.
TCTAGTTCTGTGGCGGCGAGTGTGACGGGTTATGGTGCTGTGGATTCTAATGTAACTGTGAATGCGTTATCTGTTCCTGGTTATACTGTTGTAGGTTCTGGCTCTATAACTAAAATGTTAGATATTACAAATAACGTGTTTATATTCTATTACACCCGTAATCCTGGTCCTATGTTAAATTATTCTTTAACATATGATGGCAATGGTCACACAGGTGGTAATGCACCTGTAGATAATTATAGTCCGTATGTAGAGGGCAGTTTAGTGACAGTGGCCAGTAAGGGTAGTTTAGTTAAAGATAATTCTGTTTTCATTGGTTGGGCTTTAAGTCCTACTTCAAATGTGATTATCTACATGGAGGGTTCACTTTTTAATATTTACAGCGATACCGTTTTGTATGCTGTATGGGAACCGGCTCCTGATACGTACACAGTTATTTATCGGCCTGGTACTCATGGTATTTTTGGAGAGCAAGTGACTACCGCTCTTCATTATGGTGATCTAACTCCTGTGGCACCTCCAGTGCCAGCAGAAGGTGGCTGGCGATTTACCGGTTGGCTGCCAACACCTAGCGTAACAGTAACGGGTGATGCTATATATGTGGCTCAATGGGAACAAATAACCAGTGATCCTGATCCAGAAACGTTTGTTGTACGTTTTGTAGACTGGAATGATGTCGTTCTAAAAGAGGAACATGTTGAATATGGTAAATCTGCCACAGCACCTACAAATCCCTCTCGATCTGGATATACTTTTACAGGTTGGGCTCCTGCCTTTAACAATATAGTCTCTAACCTTACCGTCAAAGCACAATACACACAAAACACGCCTCCTACTACAACAAGTAAACCTACTGCTCCCCCTTCATCTACAACAAAACCATCGTCGTCTCCACCTATCGCTACACCTAGATATGATCCTGGCATTACTACTACTCCTCCTCCTGAACCTCCTACGGTTGAGGCTACTTGGGCGCTTGTAAATTTGGTTCTTGGTGTATTTGGGATTATTTTAATGGTTCTTGTAGTTGTTTGTGCGTTCTTGCAAAAAAGACGCAAGCAAACGCATAAGGAAACACCTGTAGAGCGTAAGTCTGTTGCAAGTCAAGGTGCAAAATATGGCAATGATACACAAAATGTTACTGTAACAAAAAAACAGAAAACAATTAACAACTTGTGTTTGCTTACAGCCGTTATCTTAGGTATCGTAAGTATTGTAGTCTTCTTTTTAACTGAAGACCTAAGCCTCAAAATGGGTTTGGTGGACGGGTGGACTATTGTACATGCTATACTTTTCATAGTGGAAATCATTGTTGTATTCTTTTACATAAGCATACGAAAAACCTCTAACAAACAAAAAACACAACAAAATTCCAACAACTCATACACCTCCCATATATCTTAAAATTCAATAACATGTTTGTAGCAGTTAAACGTGAATACACCAAAAATAAATAAAGAAATCAATGTGTTTGGCGGTGTTTGTGTTGGCGTCAAGCAAAATTGTTATCTCTAACAATCTTGTTTGACTATGTGTTGGAGAGTATTGTTATGTCAAAAAACTATACCTATGATAGCGCAGGTGTAAATCGTAAGCAGAGAGTGGAGTCAAAGAAGCATCTTGATATTTTACAGGAGACTTTTGCTCAAAGTGTTTTTGGTTCCGTTTTAAAACTGCCTTATGGAAATATTTTCCCTGCAGGGCAAAACTGTTATCTTGATCTTGTCATTGAGGGTGTAGGTACTAAGGTTTTAATTGCACAATTAGTCCAAAAATATGATACCATAGGTATAGACGCTGTTGCTATGGCAGTAAATGATGTTATCCGTTCGGGCGCAAAACCGCTTGCAATTGCAGATAACATTCATGCCCAAGAAAGCAATCCTGACCTAGTTAAAAACTGGTTAACAGGTGTTGCAAAAGGCGCAGTAGAGTCCGGGTGTCCTGTAACTGGCGGCGAAATTGGTGATGTGGCTGAAATAATTAATGGTCTAACTCAAAACGTGGGATTTGACTTGGTCATAGCATCCGTTGGTGCTGTAGATAAGAATGATATAATTACCGGTGAAAACATTAAGTCCGGTGATCCCATTATTGGACTTGCTAGTAGTGGTGTGCATAGTAACGGACTTTCTCTTGTTCGTAAAATTCTGTTTAAACAATGGGGTGGAAAATATGAACCCCATGACATCCCTGAAGGCTTAACACGTGAAGTGGGCATAGAAGTTTTAGAGCCTACTGTGATTTATGTTAAACCTCTTCTAGAGTTGGCCTCTAAAATAAAAGTTAAAGCCGCTGTACACATTACAGGTGATGCTTACACTAAATTTAACAATCTCACACGTGCTTCACCGGGTATTGGTTTTAATTTTGATCATTTTCATCCACAGCCAATTTTTGCTCTAATACAGAAAACCGCTGCAGAATTAGGTTACTGCATCTCAGATGAAGAAATGTTTAAAACTTTTAACATGGGCTGGGGCTTTGGCGTTATTGTAGACCCCGATAATTTTGATGAAGCGCTGCATATTTTTGATCGCGCAGGTGTTGAATCGGATGTTATTGGAAAAGTTACCGATAAACAGGCAGTTAAAGTTTTTCATAACGGTAAACAGATGATTTTAAACTAACTTTTTTTTCTTTTTATGAAAGTGTTTAAATTTTTGATTTCTTACTTAGAGCTCATGAAATACATTGCTAAAGTTGATGTAAGCCTAAAATCAGGGCATATAAACTCTGAAGGCGAAACTATTGAGCACTTGTTAAAAGAGCTTGGTTATCAAGTTGAAAAAACAGACGTAAGCAAAGTATACACAATTCTTCTTCAAGCCCCCTCGGCAGTTGAAGCAAAAGTGAAAGCTCAGGAAATAAGCGAACGGCTGCTTGCAAACCCAGCTAAAGACAATTACATTATAAATGTAGTAGAAGCAGTGGATCAATAATGTCCTCTAATCTTTATATGCAAAGTGCCAAGGTAGATAATGTTTTGGAAGTAGCCTTAGCCAGAGCTACACCTGTTGAGCTTGTTGAAATTAGCAACAAGTTGGCTTTAGGTTTAAGTCTTGATGAAATGAAAACGGTGCAAGCCTATTTTAAAAGCGAAAACCGTAATCCCTCTGATGTGGAACTTCAAACAATTAGTCAAACATGGTCTGAACATTGCTGCCATAAAACCTTCAAAGGCAATATATTGTTTGACGGAAAAGAAATTAACAGCCTTTTTAAAACCTATATAGCTAAGGTAACTAAAGAAATTAATGCCCCATGGTGTTTTAACGTTTTTGAAGACAATGCGGGCATTGTCAAATTTGACAAAGGCTTTGGCATAGCAGCAAAAGTTGAAACTCATAATCATCCCTCAGCTGTAGACCCCTTCGGCGGTGCAGCAAACGGAATTGGCGGTGTAGTCCGTGATATTCTTGGAGTATGGGCTGACCCCATTGCATGTACAGGTGTTTCCTGTTTTGGACCGTTAAATTTTGATTATAACAAACTTTTCTTAGGCGTTAAACATCCCCGTTATCTTTACAGAAACATTGCCGCAGGCCTTAGTTTCTATAGTAACAATCTTGGCGTTCCCATAGTTAACGGTGCAACCTGTTTTGATGAGTCTTATACCGGCAATGTCGTGGCCTGTTGCGGTTGTTTTGGTCTTCTGCCTTTGGATAAATACTTAAAAAATGCTAAAGCAGGTGACTATATTGTTATGGCCGGTGGTAAAACTGGTCGTGATGGTATTCACGGAGTCACTTTTGCATCAGCAGAGTTAACTAAAAAATCTGAAGAAACTAGTAATCCTGCGGTACAAACCTCTGACCCCATTGCAGAAGAAAAACTTAAACGTGCAATCATTATCATTCGCGATCTACAGTTAGCCTCTGCAATAACTGATCTAGGCGGAGGCGGTTTATCCTCTGCTGTAGGTGAGACAGCTGAACGTTATCACTGTGGCGCAACAGTTGAGCTCTCCAAAGTTCCCGTAAAATACTCTGGTCTCGCACCATGGGAAATTTACATTTCTGAATCTCAAGAACGTCAATTATTTGCAGTTCCACCTGAACATTTAGACGCCGCACTTGCTGTTTTCAAACAAGAAGAAGTCGAGGCAACTGCAATTGGACAGTTAACTAGCGAACGCCGATTAAAAATCAAATACCAAACAGTTACAGTTGCAGATGTGGACATGACTTTCCTATTTAACATCATTGCCTCCACAAAACAGGCCACTCTTTCTCCTCCTATGCTAACCGAACCCGAATTAGCTGAACCTGCAGATCTTACAAACACTCTTATCCAACTGCTTGGGATGCCAAATATTGCAAGCAAGGAAAGCGTGGCTCAAACATATGATTATGAAGTTAAAGGCAATACAGTTCTAAAACCTTTTCAAGGTAAATACGCAGGTCCAAACGATGCGGCAGTTCTAAAACCCCTTCACAATTCTTGGAAGGGCCTAGCAATTTCCTGCGGTATTAACCCTAACTATGGCAAAATTGATCCATACTGGATGGCTGCCTCCTCTATAGATGAGGCCATTCGAAACAACATAGCCGTAGGTGGACGCCGAATTGCATTGCTTGACAATTTTATTTGGGGCAACCCTGAAAAACCCGAACGCTTAGGCTCTTTAGTACGCGCATGTCAGGCCTGCTATGACATAGCAAAAGCTTACAGAACACCCTTCATCTCAGGCAAAGATAGCCTCTACAACGAGTCTCCCATGGGTCCTGTTACACCCACTTTAATAATTACAGCCCTAGGTATTGTCCCTGACATACGCTCAACAATTTCAATGAATCTTAAAACCCCTGAGAACCTACTTTACCTACTAGGCAATACTTATCCTGAATTAGGCGGCTCAGAATACTATAAACTCAACGGACACATTGGACTAAGTGTACCCAAACTACAACCCCATAGAGCACGTAAAAACTATTACAACCTAACCAAAGCCATAGGCTATGGCATGGTAAAATCCTGCCATGACCTCTCCGATGGAGGCCTAGCAGTTGCAGCCGCAGAAATGGCCTTCGCAAGCAACATAGGCCTAACTCTTGACCTAAAAGCAATACCTAACAAAACAATCACCCGAAACGATTTCTTACTATTCTCTGAATCTAACAGCCGACTTTTAATAGAAGTATCCCCAAAAGACCGCTCTGACTTTGAAGCCCTAATGAAAAACGGTTGCACCCTAATTGGAGAAACAACAAAAACCGAAAAACTACAAATCCACGGCTTACACAACAACATAATAATTGACGCCCCTCTCACAAAACTACGAGACGCATGGAAAAAAACTCTAGCGGAGGCCTAAAAAAATGAAAACAAAAGACATCAAAGTTTGCATCATACGCGCAGCTGGAACTAGCTGTGACGCTGAAACAGCCCGAGCCTTTCAAGAACTAGGAGTCCAAACAGAAATCAAACACATAAACGAATTAGTAACAAATAGCAACCTGCTAAATTATAACCTCCTTGTCTTACCCGGCGGCTGCACCTTTGGAGACCACGTGCGCCCCGGTGCCGTATTTGCAAAATACCTAAACAAAAAATTAGGCAAACAAATAACACAATACACAGACGAAAACCGACCCATACTTGGCATATCAAACGGTTTTCAAACACTTATCGAATACGGCTTACTACCCGGATTTAACGACAACAACCAACAGCCTGAAATAACTTTAACCACAAACATTCCAAACGGCTTTAAATGCCAATGGGTCTACTTAAAAAACGAAAACAAAGGAAACTGTTCATTCACAAACCAACTCCCCAAAGACAAAATCCTAAAAATGCCCATAGCACACAGCGAAGGCCGCCTCCTCTTACACGCTGAAAAAGAAAAACAATTATTACAAAAACTAGCAGACAACGACATGATAGTTCTCCGTTATTGCAACAGAGACGGCACACCCGCAAACCAAACATACCCCATTAACCCCAACGGCACATACCATGACATCGCAGGCATATGCAACAAAGAAGGCACCATCCTAGGCCTAATGCCACATCCCGAACGAGCAATGCACTGGTGGCAAGAACCCGACTGGACAGACAAAACACACACAACTCCATACAGCGATGGCAAACTCATCTTTGAAAACATTATAAACAACATAACAACAAAACAATAAACCCTTTTTCCAACGACTTTTAACCCTCTCTTACGTTTTTATAAACAACATCGATAAAACTGAAACAGCAAAACTGAACACAGCCTAACATTGAAAAAAAAATAAAGGGTATTTATTATATCTATACTTACGTTCTGTTAACAGTTAGTTTGGTTTGGTTTGGCAGCTACATAGGTCTTTAGTTGTTTGATAAGGGGTGGAAGAGTTTTGGTTAGGCCTGTTTTGGTTTATTATGTTGTTACTATTTTGGTTTGTTCGTTTTTGTTTTAGTTGTCTATTGTTGTAGAGTTTGTTAAATGTTTCATTACCACTGTTCTGCAATGATTTGCATAGTTCCCCGAAAACTTTTGTTATTAATTGTTTTATAGTGCAAAACGTGTCCGGTATAGCGTGTACTGTGCCTAAAATGTCATAGTTCATAGCAACACATCCTCCGCTGCAAGCGCGTTTATAGTTACAATGCAAACACTTCTTAGGAATTTCACAATAAGGTGGCATTTTCAACCATTTCTCCATCCACTCTCTCTGCATTGAATTAAATCCTGAATAAATATTTCCAATTTTTATTTCATGTGAGTCAATAAACCGGTGACAAGGATAAATAGTGCCATCATAATCCACTCCAACTGATCCCGTGCCTAAACCACATCTAGATCTCCACTGTCTACCCACCTCAGAGTTAACAGCCGCATTTGTATCTCGTACCCACATACTAAAAACCGAAAGACCCTGCATCATCCATTTTGTATAGTAATCACGGAATATCTCAAGCTCCACACGTAAAGTATCATAGTCTTCTTGTGTCCACTCTACCTCATGTACAAAATCAATAGGCATATTAGTAATATGATACTCTTCCACAAAAACCCGAATGTTTTCAGCTAAGCCCCTAAGAGTTGAGGGAGTAACTGTCCAGCGAACCTGAGGCTCTACACCTAGAATTTCTCGCACATTACTTAAGCCTTGCCAGGCATCATCCCAGCTGCCTTCACCATTTGGGTAAACACGGTTTTTGTTATGAGCAGTTTTTGGGCCATCTATGGAGCATAAAACGGTGAAATTGTGTTTTTTCATCCATTGAACAGTGTCTTTAGTTAGTAATGTAGCGTTAGTGGTTGCACCGTACTTCCATTTGTAACCTTCTTTAACGCTTTTCTCAACAATATATTTCATAGTTTCAATATTGCAAAGAGGTTCAGCTCCAAAGAACCAAAAAGTTCCCTCAGGCTGCAAATACTGTTCAGCAAAACGTATTAACTGATCCGCAGTTTCTATGCTCATTTTTCCCGGTGATTGTTTCTCGTTTAGTTTGTAGACAAAACAGTACTTACAACGCAAATTACACTCTGATGTTAACCACACAGTTATTGTACCCAACTTGGAACCACCATTACCACTGCCCAACAAAGAAAAAGAAGTGGCAGGCGGTGAGGCGGTGATGGGGGCGTAGGTGATAGATGAAGTGGCAGAGGCGGATTGATGATATTGTTGTAGGCCGCTACGAATAATGTTGACAGTGTCATCGTTATTTTGGTTGGTACTGTCTTTGGTATTGATGTTGGTGGTATTGGTGTTGTTAATTGAATTGTCTGTATCTGTGGTGGTTATGGTGTTTGTGTTATTGGTTGTCATTTGTTATTTGTCTCCGTGTGGGTGGTTGGGTGATTAGGCCTAGTTCGATTAATGTTTCTAGTAGGATTTCTTTGATGTGCTCTTCAGTTATGGGTGCTACATTAAAGTTTGAATTTTGTCTTATGTGATTTTGATTTTGTGTGTTTGTTGTTGGTGTTGTCTGTTGTTGGGTTTGTGTTTGGTTTAGGGGCTGAGTGTTTATTGTTATTGTAGGGTTTTGTTGTTGGATTGTGTTATTGTTGTTTGTGTCTGGTTGCGTAGTAGTTGTTTGGTTGTTTGTGGTGTTGATGTTGGTTTGTGGTGTTTGTGTGGTGTCATTGTTTTGAGTTGTGTTGGTTGTGGGCGTATTGTTGTTTGTTTGTGGGTTGTTGTTGCGGTTGGTGTATTCGTAGCATACGTTGTAGCAGTCTTGGTAGCATGAGGCGCATGATTCGCATACTGTTTGGCACATTACTTCGCAACTTTGTTGGCATCCTTGGCATCCGCCTTGGCAGTCTTGGCATCCGTTTTGGCAGTATTGACATGTTGTTTGGCATGCTTGGCAGGTTGCGTCGCATCCGCCTTGGCATGCTTGGCAGAAGCTGTAGCATGCATCGCATGTTACGCAGAAGAATTGGCATCCGTTTTGGCAGCCATAACATGTTTGGCATCCTTGGCATCCTTGACAGCTTGCCTGACAACTAGCTTGACAGAAGGTTTGGCAGCCACCAAGACATGGTGGAGAATATATCTCGCCTGTTTTGAAGATACGATAAATATCTATGCCATCATTTTCAGACATTTGGATTGTTGCGCTACTAGCATTTTTTAGAGTTACAGTATTTGGTCCATAGGCGTTATAATAGGGGCTTGTTGCTAAGTCATGACTTGGAAACATTCCGTGTAGATCAGTGGGTAATTTGCTTAGGTAGTAGGTGTTTATTTTGTTGCCGTTAAGGTATGCTTCTGCTGCAACATCAAGACTGCTTGCTGTACCGCTACAGGTGTATATTTTGTTGAAGTTGAATAGGCATATGCTTTCTCCTGTATAGTTTCCGGTGTATCCGTTGTTTATGGTGTTGTTGTTAAAGTTAAAGGTCCAACTGCATGTTTGAGTAGGTCCTAGTATGGTGAGGGTGTGTGAGGTGTCGTGGTATTGTGTGAAGCTTAGGCCTCCGGCAGTTGAATAGTTGCATGGTTTATCTATGCGTGATGAATCTAGGTTTCCAGATGCGCCTGCAACGGTTCCTGGTTCACATACGCCTGAGATAGCGCACATGCTGTCGTAGTTAACTTTGGCTATGTTGCACATTTGGTATATTCGGTAGATTTTGAAGTGATCAATATGGACGGTGCTTTCGCCGGCATTTGTGATTTTTAAAGTGTTTAGTCCCATGTCGTTGTATAGTGTAGCTGGGCGAATGAAGGCTAGGTCAAATGCTTGGGTTCCTCCGTGTTTTTCTTCCCGACTAATACAACATAGCTTTTCGTCAATAGTTCCGTTATTTAGTCTGTATTTGAGTTCTATTTCTTCATCTTTGGGTGTTGTTTTGTCTGGATATGCGTTGTAGACTATGATGCAGCTGTCTCTGCCTTGTATGGATTCTCCGTATATGGTGTTGCCGGAGGAGTAGCATCTTGGTACTGTGCAGGTGAAGGTTAGTTCTATGGTTCCGTTGGGTGCTAGGGGTGGGATTGTGTATTGGTTGTTTAGGTTCCAGGTGGTTATGCCTCTGCATTGGCTGTTGTAGCCAGTTGTTTGGGCCCAGTTTGGGTCGCATTGGTAGTGTTGGTATTCTTTTTTTGGGGTTGACATTTTTTTTATTTCTCCTTTTTGTTATTTTTTTTGTTGTTGTTTGTTGTGTTTTTTTGGTAGGTAGTGTTAGGTGGTTGTTGGTTTTAATGGTGAGGGAATGTTTGTCAAATACTTCGGAAGGTATAAAAGTGGGTTGACAAGGTTGTTTTTATGTGAGTAGAGTCTGTTTTGTTTTTATTTTGTAAGGTTATGTGTGTTTTTTTGTTGTTTTGTGTGTTTTTAAAATGGTTTTGTTGTTTATGCGTTTTATTTCTCTAGTAAAAAATAGTTACGTGTTCGGGAATGTAGGTGGTATGTTCCTGAGATGATGATTCTGTCAAAACACGTTAGAGTTCTGTTATGTGATTTGTAGCGCTTAATGTGGTGTTGTTATTTGAATCCACAGATTCAAATTCTCTATTGGGTCCTAAAATCCCGTGTTAATTATACATAGGTTGTAAAAACTCTTAGAAATACAAGTGTTTTTAAAAATAAGTCATAAACTATTCAGACAACCAACCAAAACATATGTATAATTGAACCCGAATTATACATATGAAGCTAAGCCTATGGTA
>WQSY01000069.1 GCA_009787585.1 Candidatus Bathycorpusculum sp.
GTTTGAATCTATATCGATGGATAAAATTGGTTTGTTTGGAAACTGGAACTACTCATTGAAACCCACATAATTTCGCAAGTTATTATTTAACTATTCCTTAGCATCTTTTTGGAAAATGGGGAATTCTCATCTTTAGGCGATAATTGGGATCTCTACAAAATTGGCAGCTCTTATGTTAACATCTCCCAAGAAGAAGCTATTGCAATTGCTAAAAAAACTGCTAATGACTATACTTTGATGATTATGTTGGATGATTGGGTAGAGGTGTCGTTTAACCTAAAAGAGGAACCCGTTACAGCAGAGTTGTTTATGTATCCGCGAGGAGATTTAACAGTATTTCCATTTTGGCGCATTGAGTTATATTTTGATAAGTATTACTATTCGACGTATGGGCTTCAAGTTGGAATCTGGGCAGACACAGGAGAAATTGCATACTGCTATGACTTAAGTGCAGGTGGCGGTCCAATTAATGAAAAAGCAGATCTACCACAGGCAAACAACACAAATATGTATATTTTAGCGGTAATAGCAACAAGCATAGCTGTAGCGTCAGTAGCCGTCATTATAATGTTGCGGAAAAAATAACCTGCTGTTTCTTTTTCACTTTTCTTTTTATGCCATTTTTTGTTACTATACAGCAGACCTTAGAAACAGTTAAACAATAATTTGTGGAAAACTATGTTGGATGATAACATCTAAAAGTGTAAAAATAGATAAACCAACTTTTGGAACTGGAAAGTATACATAGACCTCTGATGATTTCATAAGTTATTGTCTACCGAGCCTAATTATCACGTTTGAGTTGTGCATCAAAAATTAAACAACAGTGTACCATTATAAGTGCATGTTTTCAAAGTATGTTATGCAACTGGATATTGTGAAAAATGCATCAAAGGTTAGATTTGTCATCACAGGCTCACAGTGGTGTTAGAGTTTGTTTTTGTTGTTTATTGTTTGCAGGGTTTTTTCGGCTGTTGAAGCGTTGAAGAGTAAATCGTCAATGGTTGCCGTAAAGGTGGCCAGTTTTCCTTCGCAGGTAATGTTAGTTATAACTTTGCAATCGTCGTGTATGGTGGTTACTTTTAAGTTTGGGGGTACTTTAAAATTGTCAGGTGAGACAGCTTTAGCTATAGCCTCAGCTGTTTTTATATTAGCATAGTTAAGAGTTATTGTCGCCTGCAAGTGTTTCGCCTTTTAACTGTCGTCCAACCAATTCGTCTGCGGTAAAGATAAAGTCTTCAATTTTGGTTATAGGTACTTGAGCTCCGGCGGCAATGTTGTGTCCACCGCCTTTGCCGGAGTGTTTTTCAGAGGCTAAACGCATGATGTCTCCAAGGTTAACGCCTCTCTGTAGAGCAGCCTCAGTGGTGCGGGAAGAGATTTTAACAGAATCCTCACCGTCTACTTTAGCGTATGCAATAAGAGGTTTTTGATTGTTAGCTAACCCTGCAACCATAATAGACGATACGGTGCCTATAATTTTTTCGTTAATGAAATCCTCGCCATTAATAACATAGATATTATCTAATTCTCTTAGTCTATCAGGCTTCTCTGTGACCCAGCCTAGATACTTGTTGATATTTTTGCGGTAATCTTCAAGGATATTATTTGACTCCTCAAGAGCGGCTCCTCTATCGCCCATACAAATAGCAATGCCAAGGCTTGGTCTATCCATGCGACCTGTGGAATTTAATAGCACAGAGAACTCACGTGCATCGCGAAGTGCAGTGTTTGACTCCTCATTGACTAACACATAGTTGTTACCTATTAGATTAGAAACTTCAACATGTAGTCCCTGAGAGAGCATGTATTCTGCAAGTGCAGAGCATAATCGTTTTTTTTCGTCTTCATCAAGATCACTTAACGCACGGAAACGTCCGCCACGCTTGAGTTCAATATTTAGAGTTGAGAGAAAAACCAGAGCCTTATCCTCTTCACCGCTTAAACCGGGAATAAAAGGGTTAGTAGTAGTTGCTAAAGTGCGGTGAATTGGTCGGGTTTCTCTACCAAAGAAAGTTAGATCCTTCTCTACACGTATTAAACCTGCTTGAACAGCGTCTTTTAGAATTAACTCGTTTAGACCTCCAAAGCTGCGTTGATCATATTTGTCTTGCATATCGCCAAGTGCACCAACTAACGCAACGGGGGCTATATCAGCATTTTTCGGGTTTAAGGCTTTAGCTACAAAGTAGGTTACGCCTGAGCCACTAATCTCTGTTGCTCCATCGATACTGTGTTCATGAGGGTTTACTTGAACAAAGTTAGAGTTATCCACTTTAACGGTGATTTGATGATGATCCATAATAACGATTTTTGTGTCGGGTACTTTTTCGTTAAGTAGCTGTAAGTATCCGCTTCCAAAATCGGTTAACACTACGAGTTGAGGTTTGTCAGCAATTATGTCGTTTATGATTTTGTCGTCTACCCATTGCATAACGCGAACGCGGTAACGGGCATCTAGTCTATAGAGGGCCTTAGATATTATGCCAGCTGCTGCAACTCCGTCAGCGTCTAAATGGGAGAAGCAGTCAATAAAACCGTCTTGTTGCACGGTTTCAAGTATCCTTTTTGCAGCTTTATCAGCAGCTGTTAGGAAAGAGTCTATTTGAGTTTGGTCTGCCATACAGGTTCCTCAAGCGGCAATAAATAGAGCTGAGGATTTAAAGCTGGTGTATGAAAAATAATAAAAATAAAAATTAAAAACGGAAAATTGTTTAGAATATGGAGGCAACTTTTGCTTCGTATTTCCAGTTCTTAGCTAGTTTTCCTTCACGTTTATAATAACGTGAAAGTTTATGGATCTGTGCCTCAATTACTTGCATGTTACGTTTATTGTGCAAGTCTTTCCTGTTTTTCTCCATATGAACTGCTAAAGCTTGAGCCTTCTTCATCATATTACCTAGATCTTCAGGTAATGAAGGGGTCAAATTAGCATTTTTGAGAATGGCACTTATGCTTTTGCCAGTGATAGGTTTTACCAAAGGAATCGCGTATTGATCTCTAAGAATTGTGCCTATAGCGCTTAATGGATGACCTTCTTTTGCAAGTTTTATAACAAAGGCCTCTACTTCTTCAGGCTGATATTTACACCAGCTGGGAGGTCTTCGACTTACAGGCCGTATCGAGTGAGATTTTCCTTTTTCTTGTTTTGGCATCGTTACACCTTAATTATGCACCCTACAAGCACAGTATGGAGATATTTAAAAGCATCGCAAATATTTACCGCTAAAAACCCATACCGCCACTTTAACCAACAACCCGGCTATTCAATAACGTTCACCTTACGTAACTGCAAAAAATAGTTATACACTTCAAGAGCCGCAGTAATACCTTGACCCACAGCTGTACCAACTTGTTTAACGGGATGCGTTGTAACATCACCTGCAGCATAAACACCTAAAAGATTAGTTTCCTGCCTTAAATTAATCTTAATATAACCAGCAGCATCAGTTTCTACTCCAAAAGCTTTTGCTACCATACTATTAGGAACCTCACCAACTTGCACAAATAAGGCATCAACATTAAACATAGATTTCTCGCCAGTTACAGTGTTCTTTACAATTATAGCTCTTACTTGACGATCTCCTTTAATTTCTTCAACCTCAGTATTCCAAAGCACAGCCACATTAGCTTTCGATGTTACATCTAAAAATAGCCTATGCTCTGCTCTAAAAGTATCTCTACGATGAATTAAAGTAACATTACAAGTTAAACCCGAAAGATACAAAGCTGTTGCACACGCTGAATTACCACCGCCAACAACTGCAACTTTTTTACCTTTAAAAAAAGGACCATCACAAACACCACAGTAACTAACGCCTCTTCCACGAAACTCTTGCTCACCCTTAACCCCAACAGTTTTATGAAAAGCCCCCGTAGCAAAAATCACCGCTTTAGCTCTATACACAGCATTACTAGTAACTACAAGCTTTACCTCACCCTCAGACTTTAATTCTTCCACCTGTTCAAACTCTTGTATCACAGCACCAAGACTTTTACAATGAAGAGCCATTTTTTCAGATAATTCACGTCCACTAATTTCAATAAATCCAGGATAATTTTCTACTTTTGGCGCATCACCAATATTGCCTCCAGCCAACTTTTCGTCAAGTATCAGAGTTTTTAAACCACTCCTCACAGCGTAAATACCAGCAGCTAAACCTGCAGAACCAGCACCTACAATAACTACATCCCAGTTTTCCATAAACTTACCAAAAATATTGACTAAACGATCCTAAAGAAGTCTTCGCTTAAATTCAAGACATAACTTAACGTAAATAATATTAGCGTGAGCAACTAGGTGAAAGCGGTAATATCATGGTTAACCGCGGTCTCTATGTTGGCAGATTTCAACCTTTCCACCTAGGCCATCTTTACGCTATAAAAGAAGTCTTAACAAAAGTTGAAGAGCTAGTAATTGTTATTGGCAGTGCCCAGTATAGTCATAACTTAAAAAACCCATTTACAGCAGGTGAACGTTTAGCTATGACTCGCCACGCCCTACAGGAAGCACACGCAGATTTAAACAAAGTCTGGATTGTACCTGTTCCAGATGTTCATCTACATATGCTCTGGGTTTCAGCTGTAGAGGGTTACACTCCAAAATTTAGCAAACTCTACTCTAATGATCCACTAACACGTCGCTTATTTATAGAAGCAGGGTATGCTGTTGAAAATATTGAACTTTTTGAACGACAAACATATTCATCTACATTTGTGCGTGAAAAAATGCTTAAAAACGAGAATTGGACAGCTCTTGTCCCAAAAAACGTTGCCAATTTTATAAATAAAATTGACGGCGTAAATCGACTTAAAGACTTAGCACGCACAGACAAAATCTAAGAAGCCACACCATCCTGCAGAAACAGCTTTCATTTTTTTATAAATTTTAGAAACCAGCTATAACTAGATTTTGCGGTTTGATAATTTCTCGCAACAACACAGTCGCATAACATCCCCGAAGCAACATAAATGACAAAGAAACAGTTAAGCCATTGTTATCTTCAGATATTTCTATTTGTTTAAAGTTATTAACAGGCGCTAATGCTGTTCGCAGGCTACCTTTGCCACCGAGTTTTGAGTTTACAGCCACATAAAAACCATTCATGTTTACGTCTTCCTGTTGTAAAACACGCTGTTCTATCTCACCCATAATGCCGCTTGAAAGTTTTTGTTTAAATCCAACTATGGGTAAGGCAAGTCGCATTTTACCAGCAGCTATAGCCTCATTTACTCTATTTTGACTTTGAGCCGTCACTGTTTGAGACATGTTCACCATGGGCAGACCCGTGCGTTCAACACCGACGATGAGATCACCAACTTCAGCTTTATTTAGAGGTAAATCTGCTTTAACGCGTTCACTTAAAAATCGATTAAACAAGTATGATTGATAAGCCTGTACAAATAAAATTTGAAGTTTCATAGGTAAAACATTAAAGGCTTTAACAAACTCGTTAGGATTTTCGTTTAAACTTTTTAGCATTAAGCGTTCATAACGCAGCTGCTTAGGATAATGTTCCAAAGCAGCTTTAAAATCATGGGTTTGTTGAAGTTCTATACGGGCTTGTCTTGACTCACTATGTTCATCGGGACTAGGTTTTGCAAGAAATAAAAACGCGGCTTCTTCAAATTTGCCATCAATAAGGGCCTTGCCTACAAGATGAGTTATAGGACGAGTAGTACCAAAACGTTGGTGTCCATAAAAATTAGGGATTCCTCCAAATTGTGTAACTTCGTTAATTATTTGATTAACTTGTTCATTAACTGTAACACGCTTTTGAGTTATACCGGTGATTTTTATTTTAAAGTGATTACCTAGAAGATAAAAAACTGACAATGAATTACGCAGATAACCTACAGATCTCATTTGTACTCCTCGTACATTAACGTTAGCTATATCCTCGTTTGTCAAGTTTTCAATTGTAACATATTGCGCTGTGACTGCTTTAGCATCTTTTATCCCAGCGATTTGAAGACTATTTTGACCTAAACCAAGCTGGCTGGCAACGTTTTTTGCAGCTATAAAAGTGTCCCAGTTTTGCTTAACTAAAACACAAAGCAAATGCCGCTGCCGTTCCAATGTTGCCCCAAGCGCAGGCGCTTCTTTGCCTAAGGAGATAATATGCGCCTTTGAGCCGTCTACTAAAAGTTCTTCAACTTGAAAATCTTCAATTTCACCTCGAATTTTTCCACCTATACCATTGGTTTGAGTTGCATAAACATCTAAACCGAGTAATCTATCAAGCTCTGGGGGTGCAGTCGGCAACAAACATCCCCTTATAAAAGTTTAAGTTTACCTGTTAAACGGTCAATCATAGCGTTAGGTGCGGGACCGATACCAAGACAAGTTACGGAACCTTCAGGAATCTCTGTTAGGCCTCTATCTACTATTAGAGCATGTGGAAGCCCAAGGTCATCGGCGGCTTCTTCTAGTTCGCTTAATTCTTTTTCACTTGGAACTTTTAAGGCAACTTTTTTTTGGCCTTCGTATAGCCAGGTTTCCCACCATTTTTTGTGACGTGTATAAGCTTCTTGAGCTGCTGAAACCGCTGCGTGTCCGGCTTGTGCTGCGATTTTGCCTTTGCTCATCTGTAAATCACTGCGGAAAACTAGGACCTGTTTGCATTCAAATTCACCCATACATTTCGCCTTGTTAACTGTGTACTTCAATGTTTTAAGGGTTTGCAAACAAATAAAGCAACCCAAAATAGCCAAGAGCTGATATCACCGCAGGTTTAGTTGCAACATGCAGTAACATTTGACCCTGATAGTCAATCTCTTCTACATCAGCTAAGGCCTCAGCTACACCAAAACGGTTACAGAAGCGTAAAACTGAGTCTAATCGTTTATCCGAAAGTGAATTTAGAAATTGTCTAAGACGTAACATAAAAGAGATATCAAAACTTAGTGTTTTATTACAACGTTTCTGGTAAACACTAAGAGTCTTAGCTGAAACATCGCCTAACTCTATGGTAGATTTAACAACATTAGCAGCAATCTCTCCACAGGTTAAACTAAAAATAACACCGCCACCTGTTGTAGGTTTTACTTGAGAGGCAACATCACCTACAGCCAAAAACCCGTTATCATACGTTCTATCAATTGGGCCTGTCAGAGGAATAGCATGATAATTTGCTTGGACAATTTTTGCACCTTTAACCTGCCTTTTTGCTACGGGATGTTTAGTCATAAGGTATCGAAGATATGTCTGAGGGTTTCCATGGCTTACTGCTAAACCGAGTTTTGCTGTCCCGTCAGGACGGGGAATGAGCCACCCGTAGAAACCAGGTGCACTACTACCCATGTAAACTTCAACACTATGCAATTCAACATCATGAACCTTATCTATTTCTGCTTCAACAGCATAAACTAGACTCTTTTCTGTAATTCCCCTAAGTCTAGTTTGGCGGAGTAGTCTTGAACTTATACCCTCAGCATCTAGGGTTATCTTGGAAGAAACTTGAGTGCCATCTTTGAGATTTACCCCTTTAACATAGTCATGTTCTATTTGCAGTGATTGCACGGTATGACCTAAGTGGAAAACAGCCCCTGCTTGTTGCGCTTGATTTGCTATGTACTGATCAAATTTTGCTCTATTTAGAGCACAGGTCACAGGTTTTTTTAGATGAATAGAGAATTGTGTTCCCAGAGGGGAATAAAAATTAGCAGCATCAAAGGTGTTCTCTATTATACCCTTTGGAAGAGGATAGTAACCTATTTTTTTTAGACTACGGATACTTAGATGACCTGCACAGTGAGAGGGCAACCCTATTTTTGCATGTTCTTCATAAACATTTGTTTCAATGCCTAAAGTCGCTAAACGCAGTGCTGTATAGGAACCTGCAGGCCCTGCACCTATGACAATTGCATTTGGCGACTGTTGACTTTTTTGTTGCATCATTAGTAATATAGCATATTTTACTAAAAAAGGAATCGAAAAAAGTTAATAAAATGTTGGGGCGAGGAGTTTTGAGGCTACCTCTATAGTTTTTTCTTCATTATTCATAGCAGCGAGACGAATGTTTTCGACAACTGTTTGAAACAGGTTAGTTACAAGTCTACTTGTTAATTCGCTTACAATTTTTTTCTGGCTATCATCTATGGTGCCCATTCTTTTTAGAGCCTCATCTAGTTCTTTTTGACGCTTTACCTCAGCACGTGAGAGCAAATCAAATACTATATCATTTACGTCTTCCAATTTTTACACCTCAGTTATGTAAGAAGCTGTTGAGTAAACACGCGTGTTTTGTTGTGCCATATCTTCGGTAAAGCCTCTTGTTTCATCTATTTTTTGCAATAGATTTTGCAGAATTATTGCTAATTTTTGTCCATCAGGGGTTAGACTGTATGTTAAGGGTATGTTTCTTGTGAACACAAGTTTTTTTCCTTTTAAATGCCGTATATGGTTATATGTTCGACGTTGTGAGAGTCCGACAAGCTTTGCTAATTTATCAACTCCGGCGCCCTGATTAGGTATAGCTTGGTAAACTTTTAGCTCTGGCTCAGTTAATTTTTCAAGTGTAGGATCGCGTTTGGACCTGTAAAAAAAGATATAGTTTCTATCAGAGGGAGAGTTAATTAAATTAGATGTTGTTAAACGTTTGAGTATGCGAGAAATAATTATTGGCGAGATAACTTGCTGAATTTCTTGACGAGATTTAGGTCCTAAAAGTAACAGTATAAGAAGTGCTTCCTCATAACCTTCTGATTGGGCAGGTAATTTTTGGATAAAATCATAAAAGCCGTCAAGTAAATTATTTATACATACACCAAACAGGGTTGCATTGTACTTACCTAAAGACTCCGTTACTAATCCCATAGTTATTAGGGGCTGTATGTAATCAGCGCTTATAGAATACTGGCTATAGGCAACCGTGGTGTTTTTGAGTTCTTGCTGAATTTTGATAAGGGAGCATTTACCGTTTAGAATCATTTGAAAAACTTGGAATCTGGTTTGATTTTTAAGAACGTTAAAAAAGTCTGTTGCATAAACGGGGTTGTCTAGAATGTTACGAAGGTTTCTTAACTCATTTTTCAGTTTATAAAATTTACAGAGACTAATACACTGTACTGGCGTAATTGGACTACAACTTTTGCACATGTCTTCAAGATTTTTAAGGTTTTCAGAGGCTTCTTGACGACTTTGGGTTTTATGTGATAACAAGTTAACAACCATGCATATATCCCCCGTTACTTGTAAATGTTTTAACAGCATCAAAACTGTTTACTATACTAGACCATGCTGAGAGAGAAATTAAGACCGAGATCAAGACATACATTTTTCTCACCAAACACTCCAAAACATCAACCACAAAAAGCCGTAAAAAGGGTTTTCGTAAAGAAACATTAACGAGACTTAGTCAAGATTTCTTTACTAACTTTAAAGATCTAAAAAAATAAGAAAACATGTTAACGCAAGTTTTGCAGTCAATTATACCAATAAGTCATATATGCAATTATGCACAAACCTAAACAGTTTTATAATCTGTTAAATCATAAATTTGTGTTGAGGGATAAAAAACATGACAGATGTCTCTTGGGTTCCATTTGGGTTTATGGTTTTCTTTGCAATTGGCGTTATTATTTTTGCATATTTAGCTAAAAAAATCAAGAATAAATTGTACTACATGTATAGTAGTCTTTGTGTCTCTCTGATTTTTACACTTTTAACTATTGTTTTAGATCAGAAACTTTTATCTCTTGTTTTCATGGGTGCATCAGCTGTTTTTGTTGCCGTGATTCTGTTCAAGTTTGTGCAATCTCCACCGCCAAATCCCATTATTGAGAATCTAGATAAACTTGATACTTCAGGACCTCTTAGACTTAAAGATGTTTTCACATTGAATTTCACATTCAAACTTGAAAGAAAATATGGCGAATACAAAGCCATGGTAATATATGCAACAGTATACGCTGGCATGTTTAGCATTTGTTTTCTTTTTCCGCTGTGTTTGATATGTAATTTACCCTTATTGAGAGTGTTAACTAAATAACGTTTTTATGTTGGGTGTGGTGTAATGTATTGATGTTGTTATGTTATGTACAAAGTGTGGAAGCGAAAGCACCTTTAAATC
>WQSY01000070.1 GCA_009787585.1 Candidatus Bathycorpusculum sp.
TCAAAACAGTTTATACTCAAGCTCTATTTACTCATACGCAATTTCAAAAGAAGCACATACATTCCCCCAAGGGTACAAAATAACAAAACTACCCACTTTTACCCTGATCAATCACCTGCAGCGATAACGAACCTAACAGTTTTATTTATCAACTACTTTGAAGCATGACCAAACTTTGTCGTATAATGTTAAATGTGTTGGTGTACAACAAGTTATATCTTGGGAGTTGGGCGCATGGCCGATAAAAACATCAAGCTCTTTGAAAATAAGCATGTTCGTACGACATGGGCTGAGGAAAAAGAGGAATGGTTTTTCTCTATTGTTGATGTTGTCGGTATATTGACCGATCAACCGACACAGCGAGGCGCGGCAAAGTATTGGAGTGTCTTAAAAGTACGTCTTAAAAATGAGGGAAGCCAACTGACTACAAATTGTAGTCAGTTGAAAATGACCGCCGAAGATGGAAAAGAGCGTTTAACCGATGTTGCCAATACCGAACAGCTTCTACGTCTTATCCAATCCATACCCTCGCCGAAAGCAGAGCCGTTTAAAATTTGGCTCGCGAAAGTCGGGGCGGAATGTATTGATGAAATCGTAGACCACGAATTGACGATTGACCGTGCTCTTGTTACGTATGCGAGGAAAGGCTATCCCCGCGAATGGATTAATCAAAGATTGCAAGTGATTCAAGCAAGGAAAGATTTAACAGATGAATGGGATAATCGCGGCGTAAAAGGTGGCAAATGCGCTATTTTGACGGATAAAATTACTAAGGTTTGGGCGGGGCTGACTACAAGGCAGTATAAAAATCCTCCGAGCAGAGCGAGCGATTTATAAACGGTATGGAGAGCGGCAACGCCAAAGGAGTTTGATTTTTCGTTGTTTTAGGTGGTAGCGTTTTACAGTTGTTTCTAATTTTTGATGGGTATTTCTATGATTAAAAAGTCTTCTGCCATTATAGTGTTTTCAAACACTTTTTTTGCTTGTTCTATTAATAGTTCTATATAGGGGTATCTTGCGCTGATGTGTGTTAGTACAAGTAGTTTGGCTTCTGCGGTTTTAGCTTGATTTGCTGCTTGTGATGCTGTTGAGTGTCCGTTATCTTTTGCTTTTGTAGCTAGGGCATCATCAAAGGTGCAGTCATGAACAATTACATCGGCGTCTTTGGCAAAATCTGCAAAATCCTCATAGGGCATAGTGTCTCCGGTGTACACAATTTTTCTCCCCGGCCGATTTGGACCTATGACCTCGTCTGGATTTACGGTATTGCCGTTGGGTAAGGTTATCGTTTCTCCTTTTTGAAGTTTAGACCATAACTCTCCCTCAGGTATTTCTAGTGCAAGGGCTTTTTCAGGAAAAAACTCTCCTATATGCGGTTTTTCTTCAAAAATGTAGCTATAGCTCTCAATGGTATGATTAGCTCTTACAGCCGTTATCGTATATTTTTCTTCTTGAACGATGATCTTAGGGTTTAGAACTTCATTAATTTCTAGGGGATAGGTTAACTCGGCGTTAAGTGTTTGCTGACAACATTCTAGAAAATTTTTAATGCCTACGGGGCCGTAAACTTGGAGAGGATTTTTTCTATCCATTAATGCCATGGTTTGTAACAAGCCCGGTAAGCCTAAGACGTGATCACCGTGGAGATGCGTTAGGAAAATTTTGGTTTTTTTGTGAAAACTAATTTTTGAGGCCATCATTTGGCGTTGAGTGTTCTCGCCGCAGTCAAATATCCACTGCTCTGTTGGACACTGTAGAACTGTAGCTGGTAAACTGCGCTTTAGTGTGGGTACCGCGGCGCTTGTTCCAAGAAAGATAAGCCTCATGCTCACGTTATGTTCCTTCTGTTTTTTCTTTTTTTTTCAAACACTGCAATTTCCCTTGTTAGGGTGCTGTGTACGTAAGCAAAATGGGACTCAACATGTTTAAATCCTATCGTAATGCCTATGGTGCTAATGTTTAACGTTTTAGGAGAGGCAATACATATCCGGTGCCCCTCTGAGAGCAAACTGTAAGCTGTTACTAATACATCATGCACTAATTCTTTTGTGGTTGACTTAAGAGTGCTAGCAGAGCGTCCATAGGGCGGATCCGTTACTATGCAGTCTATTTTGCAAAACGGCAGTTTACGTGCATCAGCTAGAATTAGCCCTTCAGCGTTAATATTGAAGAACTGCAAATTTTTTCTGCAACCTATAACCATTCGTTTTGCCGCGTCCACACCTAAGGCGTAACATCCAATGTATGTTGCTTCAATTAATGAGCTGCCTGTTCCACAAAACGGATCTAGCATTGTTCCCTCAGTTTTGCCATGAGCTAAATTTACCATACATCTTGCAAGTTTAGACGGCATAGCCGATGGATGAAAAAACGGTTTTTTACGTGGCCGCCGCTCAGAAAAAGTTTTACTGCTAATTTCTGTAAGTTTTAAACCAAAAATCAGTTTATCATCTGTAATTATGCCAATAAACGTTTTATCGGGCTGTTTTAAATTTACTTTTGCCTCAGGATTCTGATTTAGAATTTGACGTCCTAAACGAATTTCAAGATCCATAGTGTTTATTGTTTGATCCGCATAATTTTTTATCCTATTTATCCTAACAACAAAACTCTCCCCTGACTTTAGAACACTTTTAAAATCCGTCTCTTCAACAACCCTTATGATATCTTCATAGTTTGCCTTTGAAACAAATAATTCTAACGCACAAACCCGTGTAAACGCTGCCCTAACAGGTACAGCTTTAACACTTTCAATAGGTGCCTCTAAACGTAAAACTTGATCCATTAACTCAACTGTTTTATATGTGTAACCTTCAGTTTCTAGAATTGCCAAAGCTTCTGACATAGGCAACGTCGGATTTTCACCTGACAACAGAAAAAACAGTTTTGCCACTATGGGGCGCCTTTTAAATGTTTACTTATAAGCGGAGCTAGGCTAACTTTACTAAATGCCCCTGGAACACTATTTGTTCCAACAATTTCCTCAACACCGGCATCTAAAATACGTTTGGAAGCATCACCTATAAGCAGTGGATGAACGCATGTTGTGAAGACATGTTTTGCACCACGTTCTTTTAAAATTTTTGCTGCACCAACAATTGTACCTCCAGTGCTTATGATATCATCAAAAATTATAACCGTTTGACCTTCTACATCTAAGCCTTCAGCTGATTGACTAGTTTGACCTGTGTAACGGTCACGATTTTTACTTAAATGCCCCACGTCACCGCCTAAAACCTGTTGAGCCTCTTTAGCAATATACATAGCACCCTTATCGGGTGCAAGAGCAAAAGCTTTTTTGTGACCTTTCTCCACAAAATATGAGGCTAAAAGAGAAATAGCACTAAGCGTTTTTGCTGGAAAAGGAAACTCTGATAAAACATGTTCAGAGTGAATGTTTATTGTTAAAAATTCATCTATCCCCGAAGCTTTTAACATATGTGCAATAGTTCTAACGCTTATTCCCTCTCCTGAAAGAAATAATTTATCCTGCCTAGCATACGCAAGATATGGAACTATGGCTGTAACTTTATTTGCCCCCATACGTTTAGCCACGTCAGCTATAAAGGCTAACTGAAAAAGTTTACTATCCTGTAATGGTGGACATGTAGTTTGAATAATTGCCACGTTGTCGTTATTTGAAATGTTTCCCTCTAATCTAACATATGTTTCTCCGTCTGGAAAAATCTTTGACGCTACAGAAACGTTTTGGTAACCTGTAAGGGTTGAAACGTTTTCGGAGAGTTCAACTGAAGCTGGACCTGAGATAATTTTCATAGTATCCTCAAATATCCTAATACGCTTGTAGTTTTAAGCTTTAGCCTTCAATAGTTGTATTTCCATTTCCACTTTAACTTACCTCTCCCCTAACACTAAAGGTCTCTCTTTCGCTTATTTTAAATACATCTTCACAACACATGAATTATAAAGCGTGAAAAATAATGCCTGAAGAACCAGATGAACAACAACAAGAAACAGAAACAACAGAAAAATATGAATTTATAGAAGACCTCCCAGGTGTTGGACCCGCAACAGCCCAAAAACTTCGCGAATTAGGCTATCACACTGTAGAATCACTTGCTATGGCAACAATACGAGAACTCGAACCCGTTGGCGTAAGCGAAAAAAAAGCCGCACAAGTAATACAAGCTGCCCGATCATCAATTGGCGTATCGTTTATTCGCGCGGATCAATTACTAAAACAACGCCAAAACGTCGCAAGATTAACCACTGGCAGCAAAGCACTCGACAAAATCGTCGCCGGCGGTTTAGAAACGCAAACAATAACCGAACTCTATGGTGAATATGGCTGCGGAAAAAGCCAAGTCTGTCACCAATTATGTGTAAATGTCCAATTACCCATTGAACAAGGCGGACTTAACGGAGGTGTATTATATATTGACACAGAAAACACTTTCCGACTTGAACGTATCGTCCAAATGGCTAACCACCTAGGACTTAACCCTGAAGAAGTTGTAAAAAACATAATTTACGCTGAAGCATACACCTCAGATCACCAAATGTTCCTACTAGAAAACGCTGATGAAATAGTAAAAGCAAATAATATTAAACTAATTATTGTTGACTCCCTAACAGCACACTTCCGTAGCGAATACATAGGCCGAGAAATGCTTGCTAGTCGCCAACAAAGACTAAATAAACACATGCATAAACTCACCGCTTTAGCCCGCGCGTTTAACGCTGTAGCTGTTGTAACAAACCAAGTTATGGCAAAACCTGATCAATTTTTCGGCGATGCAATACATCCCATAGGCGGTAACATCGTTGGTCACACCAGTCAAACTCGTATTTACCTACGTCGCGCTTCTCATGGTCCAATACGCATTGCACGACTTGTATCAAGTCCTTATTTACCCGAAGGAGAGGAAATACTTAAAGTAACCGAAAACGGTATAGAAGATGTCTCTGAAGAAGAGAAAGCAACTAAATCCCGTGGTCGCTAAGTATGCCTATACCCCAAGCATTAGTAACACGCTATTTCCAGCTAATCGTTAATAGACAATTCGCTGAAGCCGAACGCGAACTAGAAAGAGTAAAACAAAAACTACAAAAAACTGATTGGAACCGAGGCTACTTCCGTGCCCTATACGGAATGTACCTGTCAAGAAAAAACGCTTCTGATAGCTATGCATTCTTTTCAAAATTAGATTTAAGCGATAAAGCCTCACTTCATGCCTATAGACGAGAGTTCTTGGATAATATGCGCAGTGGACTACACGGCGATTTTGACCGTGGCTACTTTTCTGCTTGGGCCGATTGTATGCGCATTTTAACTCGTATGAATATCCCTGCCCCTGCAAATACAACTAACCAAAAAACTGATAACGCTGACGATGAAACAAAAGAAGAAGCAGAAGAAGTAATTGAAACTGTTCGCAGTGATAAAAGTCAAGCAACTATGGCAAACTTTTTCAACGGCGGAAAAGGTTTAACTAAAACAAAAAAGAAAGAGCCCTCTTCTGAAACTATTCTTGAAACAGTAACTGTTGAAGACCAAACTGAAAAAAAGTAAAAATAAAAATATAAAAAATTTATTTTTTTAACTTACAATTCTATACGGATACTATATAGCCACTTGTGTAAAGTACAGTGTAAAATAGTATATAGAACGCTAACCAACCAAAGAAGTATATACCTATACCTGTCATTGTAACCTTTGATGGTTCTTCAACTTGATTTTGAAATTTCATCTTAAACAAGTAAATCGTTACCATGTACATTACTAGTGCAAATGTGATTGAGTAAAACAGTGGACTCATTCCTATTATGCCATTATTTTCCATAAACATTGATAAAACTGCGCATATTATTCCAAACATTACTCCAATTGCCGCTCTTAGCCAGTACATTATTGTTATAGGACTCATTTTCTTTTGTTCCTCTGCTGCTCTAAATAAGCTACCATTATAAAAGATGTCTTCTATAAATGATTTCTCTATAAGAAACCATATTTATCTTCTTTCAGTTTTTATACCTAACTGTGTTGATGCCCAGACCATGTTTGAATTTGTCAATGTTCTAAAATGGATGCCGAATTTCTACGTTTTTGCAAGCTTGTTTTATAAGTTATAGCAGCATGTTTTAGTTAACGGTGCTTTGTTTGTCAAAAACTGAGTTTACAAGTTTCGATGTTGCCGCTGTGGTAAAAGAACTAAAACCTTTGATTCTTGATTCACGTGTGAATAACATTTACCAGTTCGACCAAAAAACCATAGTGTTTAAATTACACAAGGCAAACACGCCGCCTATTCGGTTAGTTATTGAGTCTGGCAGAAGAATTCATTCAACCATTTATGCTGAAGAGAGTCCTGCAGAACCTCCGGCGTTTTGTATGATGTTGCGTCAATATCTTAGGGATTCTTGGTTTGATAGCATAGAGCAGTACGAGTTTGAACGTATTGTACTTTTAGGGTTTAGAACAAAAACTGGTGTGTTACGACTTGTAGTGGAGTTATTTGGAGAGGGTAACCTAATTCTGGTTAACCCTGACAATGTAATTATACAGGCCCTATGTTTTAAAAAAATGCGTGACCGCAATATCTTACATGGAGAAAAATTCCAATTTCCTCCGTCAACTGGCAAAAACCCGTTAACAATTTCTATACCTGAGTTACAAAACATATTTACAACTTCAGGCGAGCTTGCGGTGGTTCGTGCGCTTGCCCGCTCTGCAGGTCTTGGAGGTACTTTTGCAGAAGAAATTTTACTTCGAGCAAACATAGAAAAAACAATTCCTTGTAACAATTTATCTCTTGACAGTATTGAAAAAATATTTAGCACTCTGCAATTGTTGCTTTCCAATTTGTTTGACGGCAAATTTGAACCCTGCATTATTGTTAACTCAGAGGATGAATCTGCTTATTTGGATGTAACCCCTTTTATTTTGAGACGTAATTCGGAGTGTTTGTTTAAAGAGTTTCCAACGTTTAGTGAGGCTCTTGACGAGTTTTTCTTAAAAGTTAAAACTACTGAGAAAGCCCTATCCAGCGTAGAAGTTGACCAGTTACAATCTGAACAGAAACGCCTCAAACGCATGATTACTGACCAAGAAGCGGCCCTTGCAGGCGAAGAGGCAAAGTCTGAGCGTGATAAAACCGTTGGTAACACTATTTATGCTCATTTTACCGAGTTTGAAACATTTTTAAATAAACTAGTGGTTACAAATCAACACGGAACTGAATGGCGTGATATCTTTGCACAAATTTTAGCAGACAAAAAAGCTGGTAAATCTCCTGAGCTCTATGTTGAGGGTATTGACGCTAAAAATTTGGTTGTAAACTTTTTTGTTGACAACCTCCATTTTGGTTTAAACCTTCGCTTATCAATTTTTGATAATGCCAATGAGTATTATGAACGTGGAAAACATGCCAAACAAAAAACTGTTGGCACTGTTGTAGCCCTTGAAGATTCTAAACGGAAACTTGCTAAAATTGAACGCGACTTAGCAGAGGCTGAACATATCCGAAGTCTTAAACCCGCTGAAATGCTTGAGGCTCTGGCAAAACGTAAAGTTGAAACCAAAGACTGGTATGAAAAGTTTCGCTATTTCACCACTTCTGAGGGCTTTTTGGTGGTTGCAGGCAAAGACGTTGTAACAAATGAAATTTTAATAAAAAAATATACTCGACAAGAAGACGTGGTTTTTCACGCTGAAATCACTGGGTCTCCCTTTGTAGTAATTAAAGCTGAGGGCCGAGAAATTACTGATCAAGCCTTAAAAGAAGCCGGCGAATACGCTGCAGCGTTTTGTAGAGCTTGGCGTGAAAACGTCGGTTCCGCAGACATTTACTGGGTAAAATTAGATCAACTTAGCAAAAGCGGACCCTCTGGCGAATCCGTTCCACATGGCGCCTTTTTCATAGTTGGAAAACGTAACTGGATGCGCAATACACCTCTAAAAACAGCTATAGGTGTAGAAATAAACGATGAACAAGCCTGCTTTATCGGCGGTTCAATAGATTCTATCCGTGCAAAATCTAAATCATACATAGTGCTTGTTCCAGGTGACTATCAGGGAAAAGACCTGCTAAAAATGATACTAAAAACCCTTATGTTAAAACTCTCAAAAGAAGACAAAGAAAAACTAGGAAAAACCTCCATAGAACAAATTCGAGAATACATACCCTATACCAAAGGAGCTATAAGCCAAAAACCCGTGTAAACTATAAATTAATATGTCTAACATTTGTGTAGTTCAAACGTTTCGTTTCTCTTATAGTTGTGTAAAATTGTTGCTTTCTATCACTACAACGAACGCTACGTCAAATTACATCCATTACAGCTTATTTTACCCGTGAAACCATAGCGTAACCTTGCTTTTCTTAATCAATATCTATCAAAAACACCCGAACCAGCTCACATAATATTGCATTAAGTAACACTGTTCGTTGTAGTGCTATGTTATACAATTTATCATGTTGTTTCTTTCTTCTTTTCTAACTGCTATGACTGTTTTTGTTGTTTTGTTTGAGTAATCTGATGTTTTAGGTGTTAGATAGTCTGTGGAAGCGGAAAATGTTTAAATGTTTTATGAAAGAGGTATATTAGAACAGTGTTTATTTGGGCCCGTAGCTCAGCTAGGTGGAGCGCCAGACTCATAATCTGTTGGTCGCTGGTTCGAATCCGGCCGGGCCCACTTTCAACGCTTTTTTTAATGTTGTTATGTGTCAAAATACTATTTGACTAGTTTGCTCTATGTTGACTGTTTGAGTAAGCTTAATATTGTTTAAGTAATAGTAACAGTTGTGACGTATGATGAAAACTAGGGGATTGCTTTTGGTTTTCTTGATAGTAGGCGTTGCCATTATGCCTGCCCTGTTCATACACACAAGAAATACTGAGGTTAAAGTTGATGAATTTTATTTTGGAGTTTCTTTTGGGGGTGAATTTGCAGAAGAGGCCTTACCGTTAATTGATAAAGTTAAGGATTCCACAAACTTTTTTGTTGTAGCCTCTTGGGGTGTAGCTACTAATGAAACAGCGCTTAATCTAGTATGTGATTATGCTGCAGCTTCTGGCTTGCATTTTGTAGTGTTTTTTGATTTTATTTCTAGAACTGTTTATCCTTGGCATCAACAATGGTTAACTGAGGCTCCTAAACGGTGGGGTGATAAATTTTTAGGTGTGTATTTAAATGATGAACACGGTGGAAAACAGGTTGATGCAACTCAACGTTTTAGCAATGCCACTGATTATAACGATGCTGCCCAACGTTTTATATCCGCAGTACAATACGGAGCGTCTGGTATTGCAACAAGCATGACAGATGCCAAAGATAAGGATGTACCGTTATTTACAGCTGATTACCTGTTACATTGGTGGGTTTATCTTGCAGGGTATGATGTAGTATTTGCAGAGTTAGGCTGGAATGCTACGGCAAATCGCCAAATAGCCCTATGCCGCGGAGCTGCTATGGTACAGGATAAAGATTGGGGAACCATAATTACCTGGGAATCTGATTTGCCTCCCTATTTGGGAAGTGATGAGCAAATTTATCACTACATGCTTGACTCTTATCGTGCAGGCGCTAAATATGTTGTAGTATTCAATTACCCAACTTTTCCCGAAAATAACCCTTATGGCGTACTCACAGAGGAACAGTTTAACATGATGCAACAATTTTGGCAATACACAAAATTTTATCCACGATCAACTTACGGAGTAGTAACCGCTGACACAGCGTTAGTTCTACCACAAAACTATGGTTGGGGTATGCGAACCCCAAACGATAACATATGGGGAATATGGCCAGCAGATGATAAAGCCACTCAAATCCTAAATAACATACAATGGATGGAAACCCGACGAGGCCTACAATTTGACATAGTCTACGAAGACCCTAACTATGATTATACCCAACTATACCAAAACGTGGTTTACTGGAACACTACAATGCCTACATCATAGCGCTTACCCTTTAACCTAAATTCCCGTGAGTTAACCTCCATATGAAAAAATGGATAATTTATACCCACATAGAAAAAGTTAGAGTTTCAAAGTTTTAGGCAACACAAACCCCAAC
>WQSY01000071.1 GCA_009787585.1 Candidatus Bathycorpusculum sp.
CTAACGCCAAGTACGCGTGAAGTATCGCGTATGCCGCTACCGTTTAGGGACATTTTTATTATTTGCTGTTTGGTTTGAGGTTTGGCTCCATTATTTTTGTAGTGGGTTTGGAAGGTTTTTTTGCATGTATTGCATTTGCATCTTGGGGTTCCATTTGTTGGTTGTTTGCCCATTTTTACTATGTTTTCGCTTTCACAATGTATGCACTTTACAGACATGTTTACCACCGTTAATTCTCAATAAAATAACAGATACCTCACTTATAAACTAGATTAAGGATGACCCTTTAATCACAATTAATCACAAGATAATATACACAACTTTACTTATAAACTAGTTTAGTTCATGACCCGAATTTGCGTGTTTGTTTAAAGTTATCTGTTAAGATTGTTGCGACGATTTCGTCTTTTGCGATATCTATTCCACATATAGGGTCATGTGTAACTATCTCTTTTTTGTAGATAGGTTTAGGTTGGGGTCTTCTTTTAGGCTAATTTTCTCATTTGGGCTCGTGGCATCATTCTTCCAGTCTACAAGATGGCTCAGACTCAGTTTTTTAATTACGGGTTCAAAGACACCAAGAACAAATGCTAGTCTTCTTTCTCTAAACCTACCGTTATACTGCGAGCGCTAAACTATGTGCTTTCATGTTTCTTCCAGCATCGGCGCGCCGCCGATGGTGTACTCTTCTATGAAAACCCGTGTATATGCGCTAATGTGAGTTATTTTTGTCAAATATTTGCAACTATTTTCAATAACCACTTTGTAACTATAAAAGTTATTTTGTAACGATCCCTTAGTATTCTTCCATTTGGTAGAGGTTTAAATCTATGTTTAGTGTTTTTTCGGGTGGAGTACAGTTTTCTATGTTGCATAGTTTGCTTGTGGCTTTTTCTAATAGTGATTTTGTTGTTGATGATGTTGTTGTTAGGTTTGGTTTTGTTTTGCAGTTTTTGGGTTGTGGGATAATTTCGTTGGTTTCAAGGTGGGTGTAGAGGGGGTTGTGGATGTTTAGGGTTTTGTCTGTGAGTTGGGGGTGGAGGTTAATTTTTGGGATTTCAAGGTTTTCGTCTATGGTGTCTTTGAGTAGGTAGTCGTGTTTAGTCAACGCCGTTTCGCCTCCATACTTCAGCGCTTATTAGGTCTCGGATTGCGACTCGGATTGCTTCTGCACGGTTTGGATAGAACCGTTCATCTACAAGCTGGTCTAAAGCTTTAATATAAGTTTCAGGTAAGTATAGTGTTATTAATTTCATTTGCTCGTCTGCTCCCTCTTGTGAACAAAGTTTATTATAGTTTATGATATATACATTTGCATATCATGCAGTTAATATGTGTATAACATGTTGGTTCCATACCATATAAAGCATAAAAAGCAAAAAAACAAGTACATGTCAAAAACAGCAGCGCACAACCCTCAAGTTTTTATTACTAAATGAACCATTCTACAAACCCAACAACAGTGACAAACATGAAAATAGCCATCAAAACCTACGGCTGCGCCGCAAACATAGCAGACACCGAAACCATAACAGGAATTCTAACAACCAACGGACACCAAATCACCACAGAAACAGAAGCAGACATTATAATATTCAACAGCTGCGCCGTAAAAGGACCAACAGAAAACCGTATAATAAACGCCATAAAACAAACCCCAAAAACAAAAAAAACTATAATAATCGGCTGCCTACCAAAAATCAACACAGAACGCCTCCATAACGAAACACAAATCAACGGCATAGCAGGACCATCTATAGGAGAAAACATAATAGAACTAGTCAACCGTGTATCATCCAATAAAGAAAACACAATCATACAACAACAAACACCCAAAGAAAAACCATCATTAACCCTACCTAAAATCAACACAAACCCAATCATCAGCATAATACCAATAAACTTTGGCTGCCTTGGCTCATGCGCCTACTGCGCCGTAGTCTTTGCACGCGGAAAACTACAAAGCTACAACATACCCGAAATAATCCAACGCATAAAAACTGATCTAACCACAGAAAATATTTGCGAGTTTTGGATTACATCACAAGACACCGCTGCATACGGACGAGAAATAGGAAAAAACCTCGCAGAACTCCTCCACACCATTGGAAAAGTTGAAGGCGAATTTAAAGTCAGAGTAGGCATGATGACACCTAACATGATAACAGATATGCAAAAAGAACTCATTGAAGCCTACAAAAACCCAAAAATTTTCAAATTTCTACACTTCCCAGTCCAAAGCGGAGATAACCAAGTGCTCAAAAAAATGCGCCGATTCTACACCACAAACGAGTTTAAAGCATCAATTACAGCCTTTAGAGAGGCAATACCAGAAGTAACATTATCAACAGATATCATTGTAGGTTTCCCAGGAGAAACAAAACAAGCATTTGAGAACACTCTTCAACTACTCAAAGAGATAAAACCCGACATCACTAATGTGTCTAAATTTTTTGCTCGACCCAAAACATTAGCAGCCGAAATAAAAGAAGGCATAGTACCACCTGAAGAAATTAAACAAAGAAGCACCACTATAACAACACTAGTTAAACAGTTATCGCTTGAAAAAAATATGCAATGGAAAAACTGGAGCGGCGAAATACTTGTTGACGAAAAAGGCAAAGTAAAAGATTCCTGGATAGGCCGCAATTTTGCTTACAAACCTATTGTTATAAAAAGCACACAAAACTTGCTAGGTAAAACAGTACATGTAAAGATCATAAAAGTTACAGAAACGTATCTTATAGGAGAAATAGATGACTAAAAAGTAAGCGTAGCAGAGTTATTTAAGCTAAGGTTTAAAGTTTTTATCTTTTGTTTTTAACAAGCGTTCTAGTAGGGGTCTAAGTTTTTCGTTTTCTTCTTTAATTTGTTTAGTTCCTATGGTTTTTCTTTGTTTGTCGATTTCTTTTATTATTTCGGCGTAGCGGATACCTTCAGCAGCGGAAACGTATTCTATGCGGAATCGTTCGGGGCTTAGACCCATTTTTGTTAACATGTTTTTGAGGGTGTCGGTTCTTGTTTTCATTTTGTGGTTTCCGTTGATGTAATGACAGTCATAGGGTAGGTGACATGCACCAATTAAAACTGTACCTGCACCAAGACGGAGGGCTTCTAAAATGAATTCTTTAGATACTCTGCCGCTGCACATTACGCGTATGACACGGACGCTTGCAGGGTAATCATAGCGGCTTATTCCGGCTAGGTCTGCGCCGGCGTAGCTACACCAGTTGCAGAGAAACGCTAGGATTTTTTCTTCAGGATTATTTTGTAGAGCTGCATGAATTTGAGCCATTATTTGGGCATCTGTAAAATGCATTTGAGTAATTGCATGTGAGGGACATTCAGCGACGCATGTTCCACAGCCATGACAGCTAGCAGCTATTATATTTGCAGGCTGACTTTTTTCATGTTTAATAGCACCATAGGGACACGCGTTGACACAAATACCACAGCTTGTACATTTGTTTGTGTCCACTATAGATATAATGGGTTCAATTTTCCATTTTGGTTTAGAGATAACAGCTGCCACTCGGGAGGCAGCTCCACTGCCTTGTGAGACACTATACGGAATGTCTTTCAAACTAGTACAGGCGCCTGCAAAAAAAATGCCGTCTGTTGGGGCATCTAAGGGTTTTAATTTAGGATGGGCTTCCATGAAGAAACCATCTTGACCTCGGGAAATGTTAAGAATACGAGCCATATCATCTGAGTCTTTTTTAGCTATAGAAGCTGTAGCTAAAACAGCCATGTCTACTTCAACACTTATAGGGCTTCCTAGGAGTGTGTCTTCGGAGTGAACAGTTAAATTATGAGTGCTAATGTCTTCGTCTATACGACTTACTCTTCCACGGATAAAAATTACGCCTCTTTCTCTTGCACGGTCATAAAATTCTTCATACCCCTTACTGGGACTACGTATATCCATGTAAAAAACGTAGACTTCTATAACTTCTCTATATTTTTCTTTAAGCTGCACTACATGCTTTAAGGTGTACATACAGCAGTAATTACTACAGTATGAGTGTTTATTTTTGTCACGGCTACCAATGCATAAAAGAAAAGCAATTCTGCAGGGTTTTTGACCATCTGATTGACGGATAACTTTACCGCCTGTGGGACCAGCTGCTAGAATTAAACGTTCGAACTCCATGCTAGTAATTACATTGGGATATTTGCCATAACCTAAAAGAGGCAAATCATAGGGTTCATAAATATCATACCCCGTAGATACAATAATAGCGCCCACATCAATTTCAACTTCTAGGGGTTTTTGGTCAAAATCTATAGCTTGCCGTTCACCACATTTTTCAGTACACTTATAACATTCAATACAATAATCACGATTAATAGCATAAACTAGCGGAACCGCTTGATCAAAAGGCACAGATATGGCCTTACGGGTACCAAGATTCATATCCCACTCATTTGGGTACTCAATAGGGCAAACATCTTTACATTCTCCACAACCGGTGCATTTTTCGTCAATAACATATTTTGGGTTTTTACGAATTTTTACCTTAAAATTGCCCACGTAACCGTCAACTTTAACTAAATCACTATATGCAAAAATGGTAATGTTTGGATGTCTTGCACAATCTACCATTTTTGGACCCTCAATACAAATACTACAGTCAAGGGTGGGAAAAGTTTTATCAAGGGCAGCCATGTGTCCACCGATACTTTGAGAATTTTCAAGCAGATACACTTTAAAACCCTGCTCAGCTAAGTCCAAGGCGGCAGTTATACCGGCAATTCCACCGCCTATAATTAATGCACTATCTGTTACAGGCACCTCAAGGGTCTGCAGAGGCTGCATTAAACGCACTTTTGCAACGGCCATATTTACGGCGTCTTTGGCACGTTCAGTTGCTTCCACGGGATTATTTTGATGACACCAAGAGGAGAACTCTCGAATATTTGCCATTTCATAGAGAAAACTATTAAGACCCGCCTCAGCAACGGTACGCCGAAAAGTAGGCTCATGCATTCTAGGAGAGCAGGCAGCTATAACTATACGGTTTAGATTATTTTGTTTTATAGCTTTTCGAATTTCTTCTTGACCAGGATCAGCACAGGTATAACGGTTTTCTTTAACATATACCACATCTTTAAGAGTTTTAGCGTATTTAGCAACATCAGAAACATTGACAGTTCCGGCTATATTTAAACCACAATGACAAACAAAAACGCCTATACGCAACTCTTCAACGTCTTGTGAACTATTTATCGTTGTCATCAGCTATTCATCCTGTAAGCGTTTAATCACTATATCACGCTTCTTTATAGAGGCAACCGCTTTAAGCGCTTTTACCCCATCACGTTTGCTAGTAAGTTTCTCCAAAGCCTTATTCCATGCACCCGAATGAACACGTTCATGAGCCACTTTAATCCGCTTAACCAATAACGCATCCACCTCAACAGGGCAAACGTTTTTACAAGCCCCACAATAAATACAGCAGACCTCATTTACAACAACTTTTCCATCTGTATCAACTGTTAGAACATTAGGTATTGGACAAACATCGACGCATGCATGACAGTTCAGAGAACATTTACTAGAGTCTATAGCAATTTTTCCTTCAAAAATTTTTGTAACCCTCAAAGTTTTCGGTGGACAGTTTATCTCGCATATTTTACATGTAGGACAATATTCTTTTTTTATATCTACAGAGACTTTAATACGCCGTTTTTCTGTTAGAGAGAGCTCATGTATGTCTTCAACAGGTTTTCCATCAAAACCGGTTTTAGATACTTTAATTAGTTGAAAAGGACAAGCGGTTTCACAGTTAGAACATGTTTTAGGACATTCTTTAGGGTCTAAAGTAATTGTGCGTTCAAGTTTTGGATAACTTTTAGTTGCTATCAAAGCCAAATTGTGGACACCATTTAAGGTTACTTGAATAGCTCCAAAGGGACAAGTGACATCGCAAATGCCGCAAAAATTGCATTTATCCAAGTTTATATCTACTTTAGGTTTTAACGTTTTTTCACCAATTTTTAGTTGTCTTTCAACGGTAACGGCTTCTTTGGGACAGGCTAAACAACAAATTTGGCAACCCATACAACGATGTTTGTCAAGGGTTAACTTGTAATTTTTTACCTGCAGAACCCACTCTAACGTTAAAACATCAGATGAGTCTTGCTTGGAACTTTTATATGGCATACATGACACCCAAAGAATTTTCAGGACTAGCTACAACAAATGTTTAAAGAGCAAAAATTGATATAAATATTGCCTGATAAAAACCACGTTCAAACATGAATGTTCAAACAAACCAATTTTCATAAAATTGAAAACAAAATCGACAAAATAAAAAGAACTCTACAATAAAGAGGTAAATAACAGTTTATGCTATGATAATATAGCAGTTTAAATTGGGGTCATCTATAAATTCAAACAAGGTTAACCCGTTAGTTTCAAATAAATCCAAAAAAGCAGTTAATTTAAAAGCTTTCTTTAGTCCGGTAATTACAAGTTTACCATTTGTACTAGTTTGTTGTTTGAACTCAAGCAAGGTTTTTTTGGGAGCAGGCATGTTTTGGAGCATAGTAAAAGCAAAAACAACATCAAACAAGGTTTTTTTGAAAGGTAAATGGTCAGCATCTGCTTGAACAATATGCACATTATAGAATTGTTTAGCCTGCACTTTAGCTTTAAGTAACAATTTGTGTGAAAAATCGACGCCTATAACCATTTGAGCTTTATCAGTTACATGAGAAAAGAAAAGCCCACTACCACAGCCGACATCTAAAATTGTAGCATACTGTAATTGGTTTAAAGTTTTTTGTGCAGCTATGTATTTCGCGGTTTGTTCTTGAGTGTATTGTTCATCATAACTATTAGAGGTAATGTTATAACGGTTTGCTATAGAACGTTTTTTACTCCAACTATTCAAGATTTTCACTAAATAAAAACTATAACATGGGACTTTAACTGTTTTGGAAGGTTACGCTTGTTTACTGTACATAAACCGTTTATGAGGCAAAGTTTCAAAAATTTTATGTACCATCAAACTTGTTATTATTGTGAGTATAATGCAGCAATCAAACAATAAACTCTCTGTGCTTGTGGAGCCTACACTTGAAGAGGCAAAAAGTCTAATTGAAAAAGCGTTTGTTCAAAGAAGAACCTTAATTGTTACAGGTAACTGTAAAGTTGATTATGTAGGAAGGGCAAGTTCAAAATTAGAGTTAGGAGAACGGTTTTTAATTATAAAATCCGATGGCAGCTTACTTATTCATCGCCCTGTTGGTTATGAGCCTGTCAATTGGCAGCCTTCAGGCAGTGTTTTTCATACACAAATAAAAGAGGACACTCTTGAGGTTTATGCAGTTCGTCAAAAACCTAAAGAAAACGTTAATGTGCAATTCACAAAAATTTACACGGTTACAGCTATTATGCTAGTTGATGCGGGTGAATTCATACTTAACGCCAGTGAAGAGGACATGCATAAGGCGATTTTGTTTAAACCAGAGTTAATTGAGGAAGGTTTTAAACCAATCAGTTGGGAGAAAAAAGTTGAACCGGGATTTGTTGATGTCTATGGCATGGATAAAAACGGTCAGCTTGTTGTAATTGAGGTTAAACGTAAAACGGCAACTAAAGAGGCGGTACTACAACTTTTTAGGTATATTGAGGCTATTAAGCTAAAAGCTGATAGGCCCATTCGAGGAATCCTAGTTGCACCCGGCTTAGGTAAAGATGTGCAAGCACTGTTAGTAAGTATGGGATTAGAGTTTAAAGAGTTATATCCTAAAAAATGTGCCGAAATTCTCAAAAAATCAGGTCCAACATTTAAACTGGAGACCTTTTTTAATAACACAACAAATAGTCAGTATTGTGACGGAAGCTAATACTACAACGAACGCTACTTTAAATCGCATCCATCACGACATGACTTACCCAGGAAAACATGACACAGAACAACTTTTTCTCAACAATACCCACCAAAAAAACAACTGCTCTACACACATAAATAACACATTCCAAACTCTATCCGTTGTAGTGCTAAGAAGGGTAAGTTTAAAAAATAGATAGGGTATAGTTATTTGGAAAATTATGCTACCGGTTAAGCAGTTTGTCTTGCCTTTTGCTGTAAAATCAGAGAGACGAGAGGAACCCTTTAGTGTTAAAGCAGAGTCGGCAGCGGTTTTGGTGCTTTCCGAGTTAGAGCGTAAAAGCGGCGGGTTAACTAGCAAACCAGAAAAAACTGTTTTTATTTTAAAAGTAGGTTATCCACTTTGGTTTATTGCTAGTGGAAAATTTACATACGTTTTTGATGGTTTAAACAGAATTCAGTATAACTGGGTGTACTGTGAGGCGTCTCAAAGAGAGTTTAAGATAGAAGACTTAGAAAGTTCCTTTATGATTCGTGAAGAATACATAGAGTTTTTGACAAATTATCAAGATAATTTTTGTCAGTCCAAAAAAGATAAAGAATTGTTCTGCGAGGGATTAATTTCAGATCATGCCCTACTTGAAGAGTTAAGTAATTACCGCAGAGAAGCAACTGAGGTGTATGATCAATCACCAGAGCTGCTTTTACCGGTCTTGGAAGAAAAAAAAATAACAACAATTATTAATCAAATTGAAACATTACAGGTAACGTTTAAGGAAAAAACAGAAAAACTCAAACAATTATCCGAGCTGATTTCTAAAACCACCCAAGGATACATTGAATGGTTAAATTTTGAAGCAAAATCAATTGCAGAAGAAGCAGAAGCAAAAATTAAAGCCCAAAAAGAAATAATTAACCCAAAAATCGAAAAATTAGATAACAATTACAAAAAACAAGTAGAACATTTAGAAAAAAACATAGATAAAGAACAACAACCCCTAGAGAAACAGAAAAATCACATAGAAAAAAACATTAAAGAATTAGAAAACAACATTTTGCGCTACAACAAACAGATAAAAATTCAATCACAAAAAGGCAATAAACGCCTAGAAGATAGCTTAAAGAAAAAACTCAAAAAAGAAAAACAAGAAATAGAAGAACAACAAAAACAACAAAAACAAATAGAAAAACAACTTGAAACTTTGACAGAACAAAAAACAAACGAACGTTTTATGTTAAAAAACGAGTTTAACAGAGAACTACAAAAAGAACAACAACCAATTACAGCCTTAGAAACTGGGCGAGACGAAAAACAAGAGAACCTCAAACAAGAAATTTTAAAACTTGAAAAATTAACACACCCCCTATTAGAAAAACTAGGTCAACTATTAGACGAATGGGAAAAATGTTTAACAAACATGAAACTATTAGGACTTAAAACAAATTCTGAACAAAAAAATAACACCATAATATATGTCCCTTTTTACATTACAGCCTACAGTAAAGCAGATTCAAAAGATAAACGCTATTTCATTTTTCCACCCGCCCTAATTAATAGCTTAGGTTTTTCGTCTAAATTCAAAGGATTTTTGGGAAGAGCAAAAATTAAAGACCTACTCAACGAACGGTTTAAAACAATTTCATTTTTAGGAGAAAAATTACAAGAAACCGCAGCTTCAACTAACGTAAATTTTGAAACACAAATAGAGAAATTACTGCAAAAACACAATCTTTTAGATATGAAAGCACTACTTAAAGAGGGATTACTTTCTCTTAAAGAAGAAGGCTGGCTTTCAGAAACAGACCATCAAACACTACTTTCAACAATTTAACAGAATATCCCTAATCAACTGCCTTTTCTATGTTACAACTATTTTAATTATTCCTGTGCGAAGTATTTTTCTTTCGTTTCACATAGCAGCTACAATGCCAAAAAGTTAACACCATTAGACCCCAAATGTGGATCTGGTTAACATTAAATATGTGTTCAGCTGTTAGTAAACTGGAGCTTAGTATCTTACGAGTGAAATTCTTTGTAAATCGCACAGAAAATTAAGTCAAGTTAATACCCTGCCAGTGTAGAAATTACAACAAACTCTCTTAACTTTAAACCAGTTAAAAAAACTCGTCTACCCAAACCAGTCAAACAATACCTAGACAAATAAGCCAC
>WQSY01000072.1 GCA_009787585.1 Candidatus Bathycorpusculum sp.
AGGATTATGAAATCTTGACAACATCAGAAGAAGCTATGATAATGATAGCGCACTCAACAACCCTGCTCAGGAGGCTCTGCTGTTGAATACAGGTTCTAAGACGACGCATATCCAAATAATTCTTCAAATCATCAAACCCCTTCTCCAAAACAACCCGCTGCCTATAAACCGACAAAACCTCCCCACTAGATAACACAGTATTTGTAAGCAACCCAAAAAACCCACAATCTCTATCAAACCCATCAATCTTTTCATAATCACGCTCAAACTTAAAAGAACCATCCAACGCCAAATCCACCTTAAAATAACGCCTAAACCCCCAAACCTCTTTACGAGTCAACTGCTCAAACTGACAAAGCCTCTCCTCTAACACCTCCACACTACTATACAAATCCAACCGCTACCGCAACGCCAAACCCGCATCAAAAAAAAACATGCAAATTCGGGTCATGTATCAAAATAGTTTGCACCCAAATTCCAACACATTTATGAGCAAACCAAAAGTAATTGTGTGCATATCCCAAGATGTAGAATAACAAATCGTCCTACGAGCCAAACACTTAAACCTAGTACAAAAAGACAAATACTTACACTCAATACGCCGAGTATTACACTTTCCCGTAAACAAAACATTCACCGGTATAACATCACGATAAACAAAACTATCAACAGAAAACACTACTTCCACTTCTACATTTAGAAATGAGAACAAAGTTAAAAATTTTTGCAACACCTCACACCCACGAGTACCAAAAACATACACAATAACCTCACCCATATTACAATTTATAACATGCCACAACCAGCAAAGTGTTTTTTTACAGTAAACTCGACCCCACATTTCACCCATTTCAAAACTAACTTTCAAGGGTTAAGTGAGATTTATGTATTTTAAGTTTAGGTTTACAAGGAATTTTTCTGTTTTTTTAAAACCGACATAACAGTGTTTTGACTAACAACTAGTACGCGCGAGATATCACGTATGCCACTACCGTTTAGGGACACTTTTATTATTTGCTGTTTGGTTTGGGATGTGGCTCCATTGTTTTTATATGTGGTTTGAAAAGTTTTGCCACAAGTTTTGCATTTGCATCCTGGGGTTCCATTTGTTGGTTGTTTACCCATTTTTACTACATCTTCACTTCCACAATGATGCACTTTACAGACACGTTTACCACAGTTAATCCTCAACAAAATAACAGACACCATACTTATAAACTAGATCGAGTCATGACCACCGTATTTGTTGATGAGCAAGCGAAATCTTTTTTGCTCTTTGATGTTTTTATTGTATACTTAGTGTAGTTGTTTGTTTAGACTATTTGGGTAGGCTAGTGTTGTTATGTTTAGGGAATCGACAAGAGTTGAAATTTTTAGTTTGATGGATAATACTGTAGATTTTGCTTCTTATAGTCGCAATCCTGAGGTTAAAACTTTGTGGAAGTGGCTTAGAGAACGTCACAGTGAGGAAGAGCGGGGTGCTATGGTGCATAGGTTAATGCCAGTTGCTGAGCATGGTTTTTCAATGCTAGTTAATGTTTTTGTTGATAATGATGATGTATGTCGGGGGGTTCTTTTTGATACAGGCGTTAGTAGTGAGGGGGTTGTTGTTAATGCGCAGCGTATGGGTCTTGATTTACATACGGTGGATGTTGTTGTTTTGTCGCATGGGCATTATGATCATTTTGGAGGGTTACAAACAATTGTTAAAACGATTGGAAAACAGGATTTACCTGTTATAACACATGAGAACATGTTTAAACAACATGGAACTGATGGACCTTATGGTGTTAGACCCCACCCCGTTTTTCCTACACCTGACCAATTAAGCCCTGCTAAAATTGTTAACACTAAGGAGCCCTGCTTGATCGCTAACAGATCTGTTCTTGTAACAGGTGAAATTTCTAGAAAAACTAGTTTTGAGAGAGGCTGTGGATTAAATAGAGTTCTAAAAGATAATAATTGGGAGCCTGATCGTTGGGTTTTAGATGATCGCGCTTTAATTGTAAACCTTAAAGGTCGGGGCTTAATTGTTATTGTAGGCTGTGCTCACGCTGGCCTTATAAATACAGTACGTTATGCCCAAGAAATTACAGGAATTCGTAGGGTCTATGCTGTTATTGGAGGATTCCATTTAGATGGTTTAGAAAACGAAAAACTAATTTCCCAAACCCTTGGAGAACTAAAACAAATTAACCCTCAATTAATAGTCCCCTGCCACTGTACCGGCTGGCGTGCAAATTACGCCTTAGCAGAATTATTTCCTCAGGTATACATACATAATAGCGTTGGCAACCTCTATCAAATAGAGGGTATTGAAGAATTCTAACTCTTGTTTAACATGAAGAGTTAAATAGCAAAACAGAGGCAAAATATAACGATCTTGAGGAAAAAATATGGGTAAGAATAGTCCATTGTTTATTGTTCCCTTTCGATGTACCTTTGGTTGTGATAGCAACTGTGTTCATTGTACCTCAGGTGGAAAACAAGCAGCAATTGATGAGGTTGACACGATAGGTGCTAAATATATTATTGATCAAATTAGCGCGTTTGGGGCAACTTTTTTTGGATTAACGGGCGGTGAGCCTCTTTTACGAAAAGATCTTCCCGAAATTATCGCCTACGCTAAACAGAAGGGATTAAGGGTTAGTCTAATCACTGATGCCCACAAAATCGATGGCGCCACATTTAAAATGTTAAAAGAACACCAAGTTCGCATATCTATAAGCATAGATGGCTCAGAAAAAACCAATGATGCCATACGAGGTAAAGGCGCCTATAAAGCAGCCCTTTTTGCTATTGAAAACTTTTCCAAAGCTGAATTACTTGACTGTCTTGTTTGCACCTTTGCTAAAACAGAAAACGACATAACAAACGTAAACAAAGACGACATAGTCCATGTAATTGAGCTCGCCCGCAAAAACAATGCCCGCTGGGCCGTCTTTCACGGGTTTATCCCCTTTAGTAAAAAGAGCATAAAAGCTGACCCCACACCCCAACAATACGAATGGGCCTGCAACACTTTATATGACCTAATGTTACAATACAAAAACAAACCTGAAATTAACGTATACATTCCATTTATGGCACGCATTGCTAAACAAAGAGGTATGCCAAATTTTGACGATTGGTATAACAATTTTTTCCTTGGACGCTGCTGGTTTGGCAAATTCCTAAGCATTGCAGAAAACGGCGAGGCTATACCGTGTAGCTACAACGATATCTATCGTTCAGAAAACATTAAAACTAAACCCTTACAACAAATCTGGCAAAATATGGAAAACAACGAGTTTTTTGCTAAAGCCCGAGACAAAAACAACCTTAAAGGCAAATGTGCAATCTGTGAATATAAACAAATATGCGGCGGATGCCGAACAACAGCCCTATTTTACACTGATGATATACACGGCTCAGACCCACGATGTCCCTACATACCCACAGCACTAAATAGACAACCAAAATAAACTACAATAAACCCGAATGTAACTATAAACATCGTGATTACAGAACAGAAACACAGATAATAAACTGTCAAAGAGGCTGTTGAGTAAGTTAATTCTTTTCTGTTAACCAAAACGTTTAAAGAACGCTTAGCCGGTTAAAGTTAGAAACAAGCCGTTGGGCGGGTAGATCAGTCTGGCATGATCGCCACGTTGGCATCGTGGAGGTCGCGGGTTCAAATCCCGCCTCGTCCACCAACAAATCTTTTCTTCTATCAGTTTATTACATTTAAAAACTATACACGTTAGACTTTGTTCTTCCTATATTTCGCATTACATCACTATGAAGATTTAACTTTTAGAAATCATGCTTACGCGTGTTGTTTTTTTCAGTTTTTAGCAAAGAGTTAAATTTATTGTTTGTAACATTTCGTTGTGAGCTTGATGACTTATAGTTGTGAGGTTCTTACACCCTTAGGTGGAACAGGTATTCCTACAACATGGACGGAAAACAACAAAAAATGGTTAAAAAACTATACATGTTATACCTCAACTATTAAAGGTATTGGGCAAGCTAGAAATGAGTTACTAAAAACAGCTCAAGCACCACTTGTTTTATGGCTAGATTCTGATGTAGAATTAGAATTTGATCCAGTACCTGCTCTTTTTGAGATTATGCAAAAGTTTAATGCAGCCGGCGTTTGTACGGGCCAATTAACAGTTGGCCGCAAATGGTTTCTTCAAGTTGCCGCCGAAATAGACAAGTTAGAAATTGAACGATATGGCGGCTTAAAAATTGTTGAATCACGCGCTTTCCAATGTGGCCTCTATAAACGCGAAGACCTGCTTAAAGTAGACGGATTTGATTCTACATTTGACATAGCAGGCGAGGACAATGACATAGTAAGACGCATGATAGCTCAGGGCCTTCTAGTTCTTCAATGTAACAAAATAATTGTTAAGCATCATGTCAATGAACAAACGTATTGGCACAAATTTAAAGGCTACCATAAAGGATTTAGTCAACTTGCCGCAACAATGAAACCTCAATATCAACCCGAAACACAAAGATCCGCCATCGATTTTAGCATGTTAAAACGTATGCCCCTCAAATATCCCCTATACAAACTCAGAGAAAAACTCTCCCTAAAATAATAAGATAAGGATGAAGTGAAAGCAGTGATTACTCCTAAAATTCTAACTTTTTTTGTCACAAACCAGTGCAATGCTAAATGTAAACACTGCTTTAACTGGCAAGCCTCCACATTAAATGAGCTAAGCCTTAAAGAAATCCAAAAAATCGATCTGGACATATTTACCTCTATATCCATAACCGGAGGCGAACCCACACTAAGACCGGACCTATCGGATATCTGCCAACAAGCAGCCAAAAAAAACAAAATTTATCTAAACACAAACGGCCTAATACCCCAACACATAGCTGAGGTTATAAAAAAAGTTGACACCAACAAACTTAGCGTCACTGTCTCACTTGACGCAACAAAGGAGCTTCATGATCAAATTCGAGGCATAGCCTGCTTTGACTCCGCAGTTAAAACTATTAACCTATGCAAAAACGCAGGCGTAGACGTTACTATTATTACAACACTTTCCCGCTTCAACATAACAGCTATGCCACAATTCATAGAACACCTAAAAACAGAAAAACTATTTACAAAAAAAGGCGATATAACCTTCAACATAGCCCGCGGTCTACAACATGTCTTCAACCTTGACCCCTCACAAAGTTTTTATCACAACCCCAAAGACAACAACACTGTACTAACCCTTACCGAACTCAAAGAAGCATACGCTCAAATCAAACAGTACATGACTAACCAAAACAGTATAGTCTGGCACTACTCTCTTAAAATGCTCTCTGAACACAAAAAACTAGTAACCTGCCAAGCCGGAAACATAGACATGATCCTTTATGCCAACGGAAATGTTGCTGCATGCGAATACACAAAACCCTTCGCAAACATTCGAAACTACAACTTTGATCTATTAACTCTGTGGAACAGCAAAACCGCTCAAAACACCCGAAACAAACTAAACAATTGTTACTGCACTCACCCATGCAATTTAAATACTGCCATTCCTAGAACACTAAAAGGCTTACTAAAACTAGCCCCTGACATAGCCAAAAATAAAACACGACAACTCAAAAACAAACTAGACCTTAGGCGTAATTAGTGTTTAGTGGTAGGGTATGTGTTTTGTTACTCATGTTCAGCAGTTTGAGAGAAATTTTTGTTGAATTGTTGTTCAATGATTTGAAAGCCCGTTTTATCAGCATAGTTAATCGTCAGTTAGGAATTGTAAGAAAATAACTTGTAAGTGTTTATAAGTTAGTTTTACTATGCATAATTCAAGTATGCTGAAAGCTTATGGATGGTGTGACAAAAACCCGGATACAAAAAATGCTACCGTTGCTAAACGAGAAGCAAAGACGCATGTACCTAGCAACAGAGGTTGAAAGCATAGGATATGGAGGACTACAAGCTGTTCACGAACTAACCGGCATGTCAAAAACAACCATAATCAAAGGCAAAAAAGACCTACAACAAAATAACCCACCTAAAGAAACACGCATCCGCAAAACAGGCGGCGGACGCAAACCCATAACCCAAAAACACCAAACCCTAAAAACACAAATAGAAAAAATACTTGAAAACAACACCGCCGGCAACCCCGAAAAAACCCTCCTATGGACCACAAAAAGCCTGCGCAACATAGCTCAAACCCTAAAAACCCAAGGAATAACAGTCAGTCACGACACCATAGGCAATGTCTTAAAAGACATGGGCTACAGCCTCCAGCAAAACCAAAAAATGCTCCAAACCGGTCAAGCCCATCCTGACAGAAACCAGCAATTTGAACACATAAACCAAACTGTCAACGAATTTCTATCCCAAAGTCAACCAGTCATATCGGTGGATACCAAGAAAAAAGAACTCATTGAGAACTTTAAAAACAATGGTGCAGAGTATCACAAAAGTAAGGATCCGCATAAAGTTTTGGATCATGATTTTCCCATAAAAGAGTTGGACAAAGTTGCTCCATATGGAGTGTATGATATAGCTCGCAATGAAGGGTTTGTGAATTTGGGTTTATCGCATGATACTAGCGAGTTTGCGGTGGCAAGTATTTTACGGTGGTGGCAAACGCTTGGAGTAAATACGTATCCCAATGCTTCGAAAATCTATATTACTAGTGATAATGGTGGAAGTAATGGGTCTCGGCTTAGGCTTTGGAAAAAACAGTTACAAGAGTTTGCAAATATTTCAGGGCTTTCGGTGGTGGTTTCGCATTTTCCGCCTGGGACATCGAAGTGGAATAAGATTGAGCATAAGATGTTTTGTTATATTAGTAAGAATTGGCGTGGGGTACCTTTGATTTCGGTTGAGACTGTTATTGCGTTGATATCTAATACGACTACTTTTAAGGGGTTGCGGATTGTGTGTATTAGGGATAATCGGTGTTATGCGTTGGGGACTAAAGTTAGTGATGAGGAAATAGCTCAACTCAATTTGGAGCGAAACAAGTTTCATGGCGATTGGAACTACACAATACACCCAAAATAATTACACTTTATTTTCTTACAGCTCCTTAACCAAAGCATTATACATCATGATGTTTTGCAGTTAAAATGCTCTGCTAACTCTTTTAGGCATGCATCAGGATGTTCTGTTACATATTGTTCTAGTTGTTTAGGGTCGATTTTTCTTTTGCGTCTGCTGTGTTTTTTTGGTTTTAGATTACCAGCTTTTTGTTTTTGGTTGGTCCAATTGTTGTAGGTTTTTTCTGATATGTTAAATGTTTCACAAACTTGGGGTATGGTATGTCCTTTTTGTTTGTAGGCTATAGCGGCTTCTCGGAAATCTTCACTATACGTCATACCAACACTATATTATACGGTAAAATTTAAAATAGTCTACTATACAATAACGTGCAAGCAGCAAAACACGTTAAACGTAGATTTTTAGTGATATGGTGGACCGTGCCGGATTTGAACCAGCGATCTTCGCCGTGTGAAGGCGACGTCCTAGCCAACTAGACTAACGGTCCAAGGAGAGGCTTTAAAATAGAGGCATCCCTCATAAAGCCTTTTCTTTAATACCACACAAATAACAATACAAAACAAAAACCCAGATTAAACAAAATGGTCCAAACGAAAATGCCTTGTGTTAAACAGATTTGTTTTCAGAAACCTTTAAAACGGAAGTGAGCATGTTTGAAATAAGTGTCCCTCAGGATTTGTGCCGAGGTAGCTCAGCCTGGGAGAGCGCTCGGCTGAAGACCGAGTTGTCGCATGTTCAAACCCTGCCCTCGGCACCACTCCATACTTTTGCAATAAATACGTAGCATTTGTTTTTAATTTAAAATAAATGTGTGGTATTTTATAAAAATTAAAGTAAATAAGTGGTGAGTTTATGTTTAATTTATGGATGGTGGTTTATGGTTTGGGTGGTGAGATTGTGGGGGTTGCCTAAGGGCGGTAGCCACGGGAGGTCCCAAACACCAATTTATGTGTCTACACATCAAGTTCAGGGCATTGGCGTATTCATGCAAAATAAGGACTCAAAGAATCTATTGGAGCATTTTGAGTTGTTTGATGCAAAAATGTTAAAGCCGAGTTAGCGTACGTTTCTCTATCATATTGAGGGGATACAATGTGGTGAAGAAAACTGTTAAAATGGATCTAACTGATGGTAATTGTCTTTACTTTCAGACCGATGTTTCGGAGGAAGAAGGACGCTTATTGGGCGGTTTGGGCGATTTAACCTCAAGCATAACCACTTTTGGAATTGAACAATTAGAAAAATCTGTTGTGGCAATGTGTAGTTGTATTGATTCGATAAGTAATTCTTGTAAAAATAGTCTAGACAAAACTAAGTACTCAAATATTGAAGTAGAATTTGGTTTGTCAGTAGATTTGGAAGGAAGACTTGTTATCGTTAATGCCTCAGCAGAAGCAAACATAAAAATCAAGGTTACCCTAAAAGGCGAACAATAACCTTGAAAACACCAGAACAACTCCTAAACAAAAACAATGTCGTATCAATTCACGTAATGGGTAAAAAAATAGGAACTGGCTGTATCATATCCAATGACGGCATTATTATAACTGCTGCCCACATTCTGGATGAAGGTGTCACAGAATACTCTGTGAAAATTAAAGATACGTTTTACACCGCTGAACTAGCCAGCAGCGGAAAATCCCAAAAGATTGATTTTGCAACACTAAAATTAGTAGATAAAATCAATCTCGATTTACCTCTGTTGCAAGTCAATCTTTCAATAAAAGAAAACAGTTACGCCCTCACTTTGGGATTTCCCATTGAGGATACCAAAGAATATTATCCCGAAGGCCAAGCAATTGGGGGAAAAGTAGGCGCAGTTAATCAATTTAGTGACCATGGGTATGAAGGCAAATGTGCGTCTTTTACTACAGACGAACAAACTACTAAAGGGTTTAGCGGTGCACCCGTCTTTATTAACAATTTCCTTATAGGCAGTATTATTTCCGAAATCCCACTTCAAGACAATAAGGGCTATCATATTATGGTGTTATTGCTTGAGGAGCTATTTCGCTTACAACCCGAACTAAAAAAATATTTTTTAAACATACAAAAATCATTCGAGGACTCAGAGGCTCACTATCAGCGTTTGCGTAAGGGTCAGTTTGCCTATATTGAGTTTGATGAGAATCTATTTGCAGGCACACAACCCCTCGATATTCTACTCAAAGATCCTGATGAGAAGACTGAAACGTTGCTTGACACCATTAAAAGTCATGACGGCCATTTTATCTTTATAGGCGAAGGCGGTACTGGCAAAACAACTTCTCTGCTACAGATCTGGGAAGAGTGGCTAAAAGAGAAAAAAGAATTACCTCTATATGTTCCATTAAATGAGTACAACATCAATAAACAGGAAAACTTTATCGAGACATACATAAAACGATGGCACCAAACAGTTGACTTGAGCTCTCCTGCAGAAGAACCTGTCATTTTATTACTTGATGGGTTTAATGAAATCTCTGGAAACCCCGATAAGATAATTCAGGAAATCAAAGCGCTAAGTGAGAGTCAGCCAAAGATGCGTATTGTTCTTACCTCCAGACATAGTTTAATCACTCGGTATGGGTTAGACGGATTTAGGCCTTATGATATTCAGCCGTTGTCTGCTAAGCGGATTGAAAAATTTTGGGAGAACACTAAACGCGCTAACGCCCACTTGCTGGGCATCAGCTTACCGGATAATTGGCAAACGCTTCTTTCCACACCTATGATGTTAACGCTGTTTACCAACACATGTGCTGTACAGAAAAGTATGGAAAAATCTGACCTGTTTCCGTTCAAACCCACCAACACCAAGGGTGGACCGCAAACTAAAGGGGAACTGATATACAATTATCTACTCTGCCAATTAGCTAAACTAGTACATCAACCTGTCTAAAACACTGGATATAATTTGTGTAGTTTGATTCTTGCATCAGCTGTGGTAAACTGCCATTTAACAGCTCGTCGCTTAGAA
>WQSY01000073.1 GCA_009787585.1 Candidatus Bathycorpusculum sp.
TGTTGGCTGGCATAGTTCTTGGATTAGTTTGTCTTGGAGTTTTGTTAGACTTGCTTGTAGGATTTGTTTGGATAGGTTTATTTCGTCTAGTTTTCTTGACAGATTGGCAATACTTAAATCGCCTTCTAACTCTATTTCTGTTTGGACTGAAACCATTGAGTTCACCTTGTTGTGTAGAGATAACATAGTGGACTCAATTCAGTCCTAAAAAGCTAGTCGATTAGCATACAGCACCGATTTTTTAGCGCCTGCGGATTATTCTGAAAATAGCGAACTTGATGTGCTTGTTCGAGATATGATATGCAAAATAAGCATGGTTGATAGTTTACGACAAAAAAGTAAACAACAAAGGGATGAAATAAAAATGTGCACTGAAGATACCCTGGTCAACCGTTCTCAATTACACCTCCATAAAACCTCAATGTAATAATCATAACCATTAACACACCCATTGTACTCATTTAAAAGAAGCAACCAACTCAAACATAGTCATCGTGCATTTGATATCTATTAACTTCTTTCAAGGGTTATTTGTTTTGTTCGTATTTACGTCTCTTAGATAGATTATTTTATCGTTAACATTCAAAAATGTCAGTTCATCCCCACGTGAGATTGAGCCTTTTTGATAAATAAAATGGTAATCAGTTGTCTTTCCATTATTATCTGTACATTTTGTTTTAACGACTTTATAGTGCATTAAAACTATGGTTGGGTTTAGGTAGCACATTTCCTGTTTTACAAATACAAAACCCAGTATGTTTAATATCAGTAAATAAAGAATTACTCCAGTAAAGTTGTTCAATATAGGCAAAGAGCAACCGGTTATAATTAGTAGAGCAAAGCTGGAAAAAAAATTGCTACCCGTAATATCCTCACAAGACTCCACCTTTACTGTCTTACCTTTCGTACTTTCGTGTTTTATACTGTGATCTTTAGAATAAATCAATAACGAAAAACTAAAACCAACAATAGCCAACACCAAAGATAACCCAAATGCAAATAAACTATCAAGAGCAACAAAATGGCCATCTTGCCAATCTAACCCAAACACTCGTAGAGCATATATAACGTTAAACAAAGCCATAGAATTCAGATAATATACGATGCCATCGGAGGTTCTCATTTAAGACTCCTCAGCTTTGTCAGCAAAAAAGTTGTATCGAAACTCTTTTGAAATCATCTTTATGACATTTTTCAAATTTGATTTTGTAACTTTTAATTTTTCCCCATCAATCTTTGGATGAAAATAGATCGGGACATTTATCCATTAAACGCTTTTTTAACTCAGAAGGATTAACCGTTTCCACAAGTTTCAGGTACTTGTCATCATCAATAATCCTCGCCAGTCCTTTGAAAACATAACCAGTTTCCACTTGACTTTGAATATAAACCGGATTATTCAGAAACGTCCACTTTTTAATAACCTCACTTTTAGCCCGCACATGTTCTTTAAGTAAATCATAAAAATTGAATATCTTTACAAAATTTTCACGGTTAAATATGTAGACCATAGCAGGGTCTTCAAGATCTACAATAAAATCAACATTAAAAGAAAGCGCTATCAACTTATCAAGGGATAGCAACTTCAATTCGTTTTCAGTAGCAAAGAACGGATGTTTTCCTTTAAATAGTGACTCAGTTTTTCTTTGTTGTGACCCAAGCCATAATGTCTTACCCTTATAGGTTAATTCACAAAGGGTCAAATTAACTGAAGGTAACAAATTGCGATACTGCGAATTTCTAAAATCCACTGACCCTTTTATCATGGATACAATATCCTTCCATATCTCAGAAATGCGTTCCAAAGGCATGAACTCGTAAGTGTTATCTTTCTTTTCTACAGGATCAAATCTACGACATTCAAAACCTGCAAAGCTTCTTAAAAAACTGCAATACTGCTCACGAAAATAAGAACTCTGATTTGAAGGCAAAGAAACAACAAAATTATCACCTTTTGACCTGTGACTAAACTTTAATGCAAATAGATTAACTTTCCCCGTGCTCTCTATATCTGAGAGATCCTTAAGCATATCAAGATTAACCAAAGTAAACTCCTCTACAGCTACACACAGTAATTAGAGCCATATTTCCGTTTAAATATTTCTTCATTCACGCACCCACTGCAGCAAAACCGACCGCCTCAAAATGGTATAATCAGTTTAAATCTACTCATAGGCGTTATAAATTATCCATTAAAACATAGTTATAACTGCCGTAAGTTAAAGATACCGTGTGACTTCATTAAAACTACCGTTATACGATATGGTATTTACCTGTAATTTCAAGTGCAATCGATATTTTACGGCGTTTTGTTTTGTTCTTCGATTATCTTTTCCAATTTGGTGCGTTCTTTCTCACTTTCTAACCCGTCAATTTCCATGCCTTTACAATGGATTTTAATAGACAATGGTTCGCAATGATTTTCACTTTCATAGTTTTTGTCTAACTGGTTGATGTAAATATTTCCAACAACATCTGACACGGCAATTGTGTCATCATTTATAAATACAATATTATTAATATCTGCGTTATACTGTTTTAATAGTTTATAAAAACTTAAATCCCACTTAGCGCCCGAACGCTTCAAATTTATTAGATAAACCTTACCATCTTTACAGCCAACACTCACCAAGTAATTATGATCTTTATCAAGTTCATATGCTGACACACATGAAACATCAGGGATTTCCTGTTTAACATAGTAGTCACCAATGGCAATTTTTAACGTGCCCTCCATGTATGTAACAGATTTTTCATCTCCAAACACGTAGCAAATAGATGCTGGTGAGACTGTTTGGCTGTTATTTGATTTTTCATCAAATATTTGATGTTCTAAATAGTTCCATTGATTGTTCGATGCACTATCTGTTTCCTGAGAATACACTACACTTTGCCTTAGGTTGCTAAATTCTATTATGTTTATAGTGTCATTGATTTCAAAAGACCACTTTTTTTCAAAAACACTTTCTTTTTCAGTGTCTTCTTCTTTGTCTAGTCTGTTATTAACTTTATTATAAAACACAAAATGTTTTTTATTATTCTCTTTTTCAAGCATAACAATTTTATCAGATGGCGTCACCATAAACTTTAGCCGTTCTCCATCTGACTTAGGCAAAATAATTTGTGTTGGTGTTGAAGTCTTTGCTGAAATAGCCCATTTCCAAAGAGATTTATCATCATAAAGTGCATAAACAGTCTTATCATCATACTTTACTAACGATACAACTTTGAATGTTTCACCAAACAATGCCCCCGTGAGGTTACTTCGTGTAAACACTGAATTTATGAAAGAGACATTGAATAAATTTGCATTCTTTAAAGATGTATGAGAGAAAATTTTACCGTCTAAAATAGCGCCATACAAATTTGCCCCATCAAGTACCATGTTTTTATAATCAGTTCCAGGTAACTCTCCGAAAGTTTTATACAGAATATTAACTGCGTTCCGACCTAAACGAGCATATTGTTGTTCATCTTTTTGTCTAGTTTTATTGAGCAACTCTAAAAGCTTCTTTTTGATTCCATCAGTATCATACTTTTCCTTGGTATCAACTATCAATTGAGAAGCAAAAAACACTATCTCTTTATTCAAATCACATTTGTTTAAAAAGTCACAGTTGTCTTCCTTATTGTTAAGCATATCACAAACAGCTTTTGCAACGAAATATTCTCCCATTGATCTGTGACAGAAATTTACGTTTTTAGTGTCTTCACCTAACGTCTTGATTCTTACAAGTAATGACCTGTGTAAAATTCGGTTTTCAGCATCTCCTGTATCTTTATCAGTAGGTTCTGGTAATTCCCAAAGAAAAATAGCCGCTTGCCTATCTGCTTCATTATTAAAGAACCCTGTCAAAGATGCAGAAGTAGCATTTGTTTTATACATATATACCGCGATACGCTTCAAAATGGCTTGCATATTATTCTTTATTTTATTTTTATCAACCGAATCAGAGTTCTTACTCATAAGGCCATCAATTTTTTTAGTAAAAACGTAATTGATAATGTCTCTATAAATGCTTACTTCAGTTAGAGCTAACTTTTCTGGGTGTTCCTTTAAACAGATTTTTATCCAATCAAAGAACAAAGGTCTTCTTGCTAATCCAATTGGATCATAACAAAAACTCATTTCTCTTAGTTTTTCTTTTTCTTCATCTGTTTCAGCAGATTCTATCACCTGATTTTTAGAAAAAAGTTCCAATTCAAGCAATTGTGGCTCATCGAAATTTGATAATAATTTACTTCTTTTTTTGTTATCATTAAAAAAATCTTTACGTGACGTTACTAAAAATTTGATGTTTTTCCGATATGCATAATTGCTAAAAAAATCGTAAAATTCAACCAATTTATCAGAATTTCGTCCAATAATATCAGGGTGCATTTCACGTGACATTTCATCAAACCCGTCAAGAATAATTAAAACTTTATTTTTGCTAATAACCTCCCTAAAAGATGCAAGGTTTGCTCCTCCTTTAACCGTAGTAGAAACACATTCCTCCCAAAAAGTTTTCGCTTTTACGGTATCATTGTTACCGTACTCTTGTAATGAAAAACGCAATGGTATCCAACCGTCATTTGAGCCTTTATTTTTATACTCCTCTACGAGTTTTTGAGCTAAACAATAAGTAAAAAAGGATTTACCTGTTCCAAATTCACCTAAAATAATTAACGGTTCTTGCGTGTCACCTTTAAGCCAGTTAAGAACATAATCAAGCGCTAATCCTTGAGGGCCATCTTCGTTGCTTGCTTTCAAATCGACATATTTTGAATATTGATCAGGCGAGAAAGAATCAGTTGGCAACGTCCAATTAATTGATGACCCATACACATATTCATGCCATTCTTGTGGTAAGTTAGTACAGGGTCGTAATCGGTTCCTAAACTTGGAGATGATCTTCTTTCTCGTCTCTGTTGGCCAATCCTTAGGGTGCTGTTCTGCTTCTTTGCGAGTTTTACAAATTTCATCATATTTATCTGGAAGCAAACCAAAAAAATCATTAACGTCACTTGTTGGATCCCACATTTCAACATGGAACTTCTTATGTGGATCTTTATTCCAGTATGCAATCATCTCATTTAAATCAGGTGATGGTTTCGCATTAGGACTAATAATAATAGCACAATCAAAACTACTAGTTTCTCTGCGTTTTTTTAATTGGTGTATTTTGTCTGAAACGTCTTTGAGTTTTATCGGGTCTTTATAATTTTTACATTCAATTAGGCATGTAACATTGTCCTGATCAGACTTATACACTAACTCGATATCAAACCCGAATTGGTTTCCAGCATTTTGTATTCTTAATTTTTCTATAGGAGTTACCCCATTTTCAGCCGGACGGAACAATTCCGCAAATAATAACGCAGATGCTTTCTCTAACTTTGAACCTTTTAGTTGAATATTTTCAGTTTTTGTATGTTTACTTTTATTTTTAGGTAAAACGGTTTTTTGTGTAGAGATTTCGTTGGGTAAATATGTATGTATTGGTTCAGGTTCCATAGTGATTTGTTTTTCAGCAGTTTTTTCAGTTGTTATCAATTGATTGAAATTATGTTGAGAGAACTTGCGCCACATGGCGAGTTTTATAAGTGTATCCTGCTCAAGTTCAGAGTTATTAAAATAATCTTTTACAAAAGTTAGTTCCTCTAAAATAGAGTTGTATGTATCATTTTTACACAGCTCTTCATATTGTTCTTTTGCTTTGGCAACGTTTTTATCAAGTAGTAATGAAACCATTTTTTCCACTAAAGCAAAGTCAAAAGTTTCTTGCTTTTTTCGTTCCCTAATATAACAAGCAACAGCTGTAGCTCCCTGTGCCATAATTTCATCAGGTGCATTGAGCCGAATCCTAATTTCCTCTTTATCTTTGTCATCAAGTATAAAGCCCTTAGCAAACACCTTCGCATACCACTCACTCCAATATTCACAACCTAAATCATGTAAAGCCTTTTGGAAATTATTCCATAGCTCGCCATACATACTGGTGTCATTTTTGAAGTTTTGTTTTCCAGTTTTTATGTTTTCTAAATCCTCAAAAAGAATTTGGCGTAAATCTATTTCCTGTTTTGTGTTTACAATGTGAGTGATTGTGGTAACATAGTGAGGGGCATGGGTGGCGTATCCTGCAGCATCGTCAGCGTGGGCGGCAGCGTGGGCGGCAGCGTGGGCGGCAGCATCAACAGCATTGTAGGCTGCCCGAGCTGCATCGTGAGCGGCGTAAACGGTGTAGGCGTTGGCACGAGCTGCATAGGCGGTGTCGTAGTTTACGATATCCGTATCATCAGCCGCAATAGCAGCATACGTGTTAGCGCCAGTGTTTGCAGAAACAAAAACAGCAGCATCCAATGCTCGCAACACTGAAAACAAATATCTCTGCCGTTTATCATCATCATTTATTATCCAAAAATTAAAATTTCCATCAGCACTCAAAAATGGCAAGGCACGTACAGCACACAACCAAGCAAAAAAACAGATATCCTCATGCGAAAAACCTGATAATCTACGCTTAACTTGTTCACTAAATTTTTTGTTACCTTTTAATTCCATAACATAACGAGCGACATCTGATGCGCCTTTTTCACTAATTTCATCTGGTACACTGAGGCGCACCTTAATTTCCTCAAGATCACTCTCATCAAGTATAAAACCATTAGCAAACACCTTCGTATACCACTCACTCCAATACTCACAACCCAAATCACGCAAAGCCCTTTGAAAATTACCCCATACATCCCGATACATAGAGATGTCGTGTTGGAAATTGTGTTTTCCCGTTTTTATGTTTTCTAAATCATCAAACATGATGGTTTTTAAATTGATTAGATGTTTGGCAGCTTTGACGGCGTAGTCAGCAGCGGCAGCAGCACGGTCTATGGCATAGTCAGTGTCAGTGGCATAGGCAGATGTATACGCACGGGTAACGGCACGAGTGGTGTAGTCAGATGTATAAAAAGCGTAGTCGGTGTATTCTGGTATACCCTTATAGGTAGTATCTAATAGTTTTAACACCAAAAACAGCTGTTTTTGACGTGTATTTTCAACATTTTGTGTGTTTTCCCAGTAATAAGCCAGTTTATCTATATTCAAAAATGGCAAAGCCCGTACTGCACATAGCCAGGCAAAAAAACGAATATTTTCACGAGAGAAACCCGATAGCTGTCTCTCAATTTGTTGCCTGAATTCTTTATCTATCGCACTTTCTATTGATAAATTCACCGCCACAATTTTTTGCTCTCTTGAATTCAGAACATAACGTGCAACCTCTGCAGCCCCTTGTTCTTCAATCTCAACAGGCGCATTGAGGCGTATTTCAATTTCCTCACGGTCATCATCATCAAGTCTGAAATCATTTGCAAATATTTTTGCATACCAATCCGCCCAATATTCGCAATCTAAATCACGTAAGGCTTTTTGGAAGTTATCCCATACCAATCCATAAATATTCTTACCTTTTTGGAAATTGTGTTTTCCCGTTTTTATGTTTTCTAAATCATCAAGCAAAATGGAACAAAATTTTACGTAGTCAGCATTAGCGGAGGAGACAGCCCAGAAGGCGTAGACAGCAGCATCGGTAGCAGCAACATGAGCAGCGTTGGCAGCATCAGCTGCATTAGCGCAGGCTGCGTTACTAGCGGCATAGGCTGCGTTACTAGCAGCATAGGCTGCGTTACTAGCAGCATAAATAACATCGGTAGCAGCAACGTGAGCAGCGTTGGCCGCATCAGCGACATTGAAGTATGCAACAGTGTAAACAGCAGTATCGGTTGCTTTTAATATTGCAAGTAAGTGTTCCTGTCTTTTATCGCCTTTTTTGGTTTGTTTCCAGTAATCAAAATTTCCTTTTGCTCCAAGAAAGGGTAAAGCACGTACTGCGCATAACCAAGCAAAAATACAAGCATTCTTATGCGAAAAACCCGACAACCCACTCTTAATTTGTTCTCGGATTTCTTCGCCCGTAGCCTCATGGAGGTTAATAGTTTTTGACCACACTGTTTCTGGACGTGCTTGAACTAAGAACAGATTATCAGGATAAGGCAAATCTTGATCAAATGCCCACTCAATATCCATAGGTTTACCATAATGTCTTTCAATTTCACAAGCAACATTAGCAAGAGCCAATAATTCCTTATCACTCATACAAACTTCTTTCTGCTGCTCAGGTGAAACATCTAAATGAACAGTCTCACCACTAACAGGATCACGAACATACTTCACAGTCTTCTTCGCAATCCTACGCTCTTTAATCGTCATTGTAGACTTATCAATAACAAAATAATCGGGATTAACAGCACCTGAAACAACGGCTTCGCCAAGGCCAAAAGAGCCCTCGATAATAATCTCATTGTTGTTTCCCGTTACAGGATTAAGTGTAAACATAATGCCCCCCGCACGAGAATTAACCATTTTCTGAACACCAACGCTCATGAAAACTTTGTCATGCGCTACTTTCTTCTCTTCACGATAGAAAATGGCATTTGGCGTAAACAAACTAGACCAACTATTCACAACCATTTTAATAAGCTCATTAGAACCTTTAACATTAAGGCGAGTATCTTGGAGAGCTGTAAATGAAGCATTGGGCAAATCTTTTGTGGTTACACTTGAAATAACGGCAACAAACGCATCCCTAAGGTTGAGACGTTTACTTAACTCTTCATAAGCTTGTTTGATTGATATCTCAATATCTTTAGGCATCGGTGTTATTTCGATTAATTTACGAATATATTTTGAAGCCGCTTCACACAGATTAGCATCATTATGGTTTGTAATAGTTTTTTTAATTATATCATTGATTCTTGCAGAAAGATGTGTTTCTTCAATAAACCTTTCATAAGCAAAAGCCGTAACAGCAAAACCATCAGGAACACGCAACCCTATACGCATCATTTCACAAAGATTCGCATTTTTACCACCAACAGCAGAAACATCCGTATTCTGTACATCATTAAACCATAAAATTGAAGGTTCGGGCGTATCTGAAATAGCCTGTGTACCATTCATAAAACAGACACTATATACAAAAGATGTGTGCTCTTTTAACGTAAAAATTATACTACCATTTTTACTACTCCATATCTTTACAGTTCCGTCATATGATGCGGATGCAATGTATTTTCCATCTGGGCTAAAACACACACAACACACTGCATCTGTATGATCCTGGTTGTTGTGTAGTAGTTTGTGGGTTTTACTGTCCCATATCTTTACAGTTTTGTCACTTGATGCGGATGCAATGTATTTTCCATCTGGGCTAAAACACACACTATGCACAGAATCTATGTGAGCAAGTATTGTGTGTACTAAAGTATTGTTTTTCCACAACCATATCTTTACAGTTTTGTCACTTGATGCGGATGCAATGTATTTTCCATCTGGGCTAAAACACACACAACACACGCCACCTGTATGACCAAACATTGTATGTAATAGTTTCCCGTTTTCACTTTCCCAAACCTTAACTGTTTTATCTCTTGATGCGGATGCAATGTATTTTCCATCTGGGCTAAAACACACACTCATTACAACATTTGTATGGCCTGATATGGTGCGTAATAATTTGCCATTTTCCCTCGCCCAAATCTTCACAGACGCATCTCTTGATGCGGATGCAATGTATTTTCCATCTGGGCTAAAACACACACTCATCACAGCATCTGTATGACCAAACAGAGTCTGCACTAGTTTGCATGTTTCACTTGACCATATCTTTACAGTCATATCAGCAGAGGCGGTCGCTATATATTTTCCATCGGGACTAAGAACCTGTATTCAACAGCAGAGCCTCCTGAGCAGGGTTGTTGAGTGCGCTATCATTATCATAGCTTCTTCTGATGTTGTCAAGATTTCATAATCCTT
>WQSY01000074.1 GCA_009787585.1 Candidatus Bathycorpusculum sp.
ATGGAGTATTTTTGCCTATTCATAATGCAAACTCTCTGATGTCATACTACACAGCATCAGATATTTAAACTCAAGTGTTTTAGCTGAGTCACTGTAGTAGTGGTAATTTGACATACGATTATTAATTATGCTACCGTAACAGTTGTTTGTTTAGATGTTTTTAAATACTCTAACGCTATTAGCAGAAGAGACTGTTATGACACGTAAAGCTCATGAACGTTTGGAACATAATGAAAAGCGTTTAGAACGCAGAGACAAAATGCTAAACCATGATAGAGCAAATGAACGTGCTACAGTTGAAGAAGTTTTTGACCAAACTACTAGACTTATCGTATTTAATCTGCTAAAAACAGGTTTACTCTATGAAGTTAATGGCGTAATTAGTAGCGGTAAAGAAGCACGCGTTTATTGGGGCAAAAACAAAGAAAACACTGATTTAGCCGTAAAAATTTATTTAACCTCTTCAGCAGAATTCAAAAAAGGCATACTAAAATACATAGAGGGCGACCCTAGATTCAAAAACGTCAAGCGTGATACACGCTCTCTATTTGCAGTATGGGCTCAAAAAGAATTCCGCAACCTAGAAGAAGCAGGGCAAGCTAAAGTAAATGTGCCCAAACCCTTGGCTGTAAAAAGTAATGTTCTAGTTATGGAATTTATCGGCAAAGACGGAAAAAGCGCGCCATCCTTAAAAGAAACCCTCCCTGAGAACCCTGAACGCATATACAAACTGTTAATTACTAATTTAAAACGACTATACCAAAAAGCTAAACTAGTCCATGGAGACTTGAGCGAGTACAACATTTTAATGTGGAAAAACAAACCCGTTATCATTGATATGTCTCAATCTGTCTCTATTGAACATCCCTTAGCCAATTTCATGTTAACAAGAGATCTAAATAATCTAAATAGATTCTTTAATAAGTTAAATGTAAATATCATACCAATTGAAGAATTACAGAAACAAATAGTTGGAAAAAAACATGCCTAATCTTGACACCTTTATCAGAATTCCAAAAGACCGCATAGGTATACTTGTAGGGCCCGAAGGCAAAACAAAAGTCTACATAGAGGATCGCCTAAAAATAAAACTTGAAATAGACAGTGAAGACGGAGGCATCACTATTGTATTAACCCCTGAACAAAATGATCCCTCTATGCTCCTGCGCGCCAAAGACCTTATAACAGCCATAGGCCGAGGCTTCGCACCTGAGGTTGCCTACAGATTAATCCGAAACGAAGATGACGTCTTTGACCTAATTGATATGCGCCTTGTCTTTGGACGCTCCGAATCCGATATTAAACGCATAAAAGGACGGATTATAGGTGCAGAAGGAAAAACCCGACGTTTAATAGAAGAATTAACGGAGGCCGATGTCACAGTATACGGACACACTATTGGCATCATAGGCAACTATCAAGAAGCTGATGCCGCACGAAACGCTATACAAATGATAATCGATGGCTGCGAACATAAAACTGTCTATAAATATCTCCAACGTAAACGTACTGAAATGAAAAAAGAAAAAATGCAACTCTGGGAAACACCCGTAAAAGATCGCTAATTTTCTTTTTCTTTTAACTTAAATATAATTCTTATTTTACGATTTTCTTAACAATGATGATGATTAACTCAAACTAGTATATTATTAAACAAAAACAGTTTATACATTTATTTTACATCGCAACTAATGTGTAACAGTTGAGAAATAAAAAATGATGGAAAGTATTTTTTGAACTTTTATTTGATTTCTGTTTTCCACAAACCGTGTAGATTACAATAGGCATAAACGGCTATAGGTTTATCATTTGAAAAACAAAATACAAGTTTTGGTTCTTCTCCTACTTTAAAATACCTACATTGCCCACCACGTTCAGATTCCACATACACAAATGATATATGATGCTCATTTTCCATTGGATGCAATATACTACCTATTTGAACACTTATGCTATCTGCTACTAAACCTTTAGTTATAAGCGGCAAATGCTTTTCTATACTTGCCTCTACAGTATTAGGTATTAACTCTGACATTTTTTCACCGCAACACACTAGAGGTTTATGTTTATTGTTGATAAGATCTGCAATGTTTCCGCAGTGTTTACAAATATAAAATTTTTGTGAGTCACGCATATGTATGCCTTCTTAATAACTGATTATTCGCAGTTCAAAATATGCCTGTGGATGCACGCAGACGGGACATTTTTCTGGAGCCGTTTTATTGTCTTCGATATGCCCACAGTTACGACAAATCCAAACCGTTTTCTCTTTTTTACTAAATACAGTGCCCTCTTGAACGTTTTTAAGCAATTTAAGGTAGCGTTCTTCGTGTTCTTTTTCAATTGCCCCTACGGATTCAAACAAATATGCAATGTCGTTAAAACCTTCCGCTTTTGCCTCAACTGCCATACGTTTGTACATACTTGTCCATTCACTATTCTCACCTGCAGCCGCCGCTTTAAGATTATTAACAGTTGTAGGAATATCGCCGCCACAGATAAGTTTGAACCAAATTTTTGCATGCTCTTTTTCATTGTCTGCCGTTTCCTCAAAAAAAGCCGCTATTTGCTCATAGCCCTCTTTCTTTGCTTTGGACGCAAAATAGGTATATTTATTTCTTGCCTGACTCTCGCCGGCAAAGGCTTCCATTAAATTTTTTTCAGTTTTTGTTCCTTTCAAACTTGACATTTCTATTATCTCCCTAAACTTTTTTGTTTTGTAGTTGATTTAGCAATAGTTTTACAGTGTCTTTTGGAAAATCTGGTGCCGCGTTTTCAAGCATTGCTTTAAGTAATTCTATAACTTTTCTGCTCTGTGGTAACATATAGCCTGACTCACGCAAAATATCTTCTGCCATAAGACGGTTAGATTTCGCGATGGCTTTAGCAAACTGTTTTGTCACTGCACTTTTAGAAGATATAGCAACAGCATTCGCTAAGTGTTCTTGACGTATTTTACTTTGTCCTAATGCACGCTGAGCCGCAATAACGGCCTCTGATTTTAATTGTTGAGGCGGATAAGCCGTGGGAATCATTGAAATCGCACTTGAGGGGCAGGCATTTACGCACGCCATGCAGCCGGGGATACATTTTGCCGCATCAATTATGCTGTTCTCTGTATTTGTTGCACCGGTCGGACAGACATAGAGACACATGCAGTCCTTAGAGCAGAGTCGAATATTTCTATATGCTGGCATTTTTTAGCTCCTCTCTATCTCTAAAATTTTAAAATTAGGCACTCTACACACTGGACAGATTTTAGGTGGTATATCGCCTATATAGATAAACCCGCAGATATCACAGACCCATATCTTTGTGTTCTCCAGCATAGCTTCGCCATCCTTGACAAAACGTTCTAGTAACGCTTTCATTATCGTGCTAACTTTTTCACTCCAAATAAGTGAACGTAATGCACCTCTATCTGTATTGTTTTGTGCTACAATTTTAGCTACTGTAAACCCTTTCGTGATATCGTTATCTAGCATGTTAATGGCGTTATTCCATGTTTTTACCTGTGTTGCTATAGTTGCCTTTGATTTGAAATAATCAGCAAGCTTGTTAAATGCTTCCATTTCAGCACTGAGCTGTTGTTTTTCACAACCCTTAGCTAGGCTGGCGCAAATAATCGAAATTTCACCCGTCGACAATTCCCTGAGTTCTTCAACAGGCTCATTATTTACATTAGTTTGTGATGGTGTCAATGTAACGGGTGTTTCTTTATAAAGTTTAAATGCTGATTTTGGAGCTCCACAAATGGGGCAGACAAAGTTGTCTGGAATACTTTCCCATGTTGTTCCCTGTGCAATGCCATTTTCTGAACTGCCTACGGACTCATCATATACATATCCACAAATGGAACATATGAATTTCTGCATTAATCAACCACCTATCAATTAAACAAAGAACATAGTTGGCTATATAGATTTCTTTAAACCCCTCCTAAGACAAAACACTAGAAATCCCTGCCAGCAAAATACATCCCTATTCTACAAAGTTTAGACTAAAATTCGGTTGGCCAGCTACTCTTTGGCATTGTCTGTTGGGTAGTGTTCGACATTGGTTTATACCGTTAGGGGTCGATTAAAAATTTTCACGCTAATACATAAACCAACTACAGATTTGTGCATTGAAAAGACCTTAAAAAACAAATGTTCTTCTTGCCAACCGTTTTACCCAAGTCCGTAGCGACAAATGCTTACGCTCAATTTTCTACATATTACACTTACCAACCAAAAACTTATCAGCCCCAAGAAGCTTTTCGTACACATAATTACCATCCACATACACCTTATCAATACTAAAGGGCTTCAAAAGCAAAAGCAGCATTCTCCAAAACATGATGCTCCCGCGTACCAAACGTATATGCAAGAACCTTACCTGTTTGATGATTATTGCATGCCAAAGTCAACACTGATGCGATTTGTCATGAACAAAGGACCGCATCTCATCCACCCCTGCTTCTCAACATAAACAAACCCAACTGTGATTTTTGATGAATTTTTATGGGTTAAAAGATAATCTAGGTTTACTTGCCAGTTCCAGTTTTCTTTTTTTTCAATGTATCAATAACCGCGTCCGCATTTATGTGGAGTATTCGTGAGATGTCGCGTACGCCTGAGCTATTTATGGACATTTCAAGTATGCAAACTTTACCTCAGGCTCACAAGCAATGATATTTGTAGTCTGTTTGGACTGTTGTACGTGGACATTTTTTGTTTCGTCAAGTATATCTTTGTACTTCGTTGGGTCGTTTGCCGAATTTTACAACCTTTGTGCTCCCGCAAGAGGGACACTTTACAGACACTAACACCATAACATACTTACTATCAACCTCTGCGCAACAACACTATATTTCAACATATCCATCAATCAATAACTAACACTGCCGTTTTTTGTTGGTTTGTGTTGTGTGTGGTGTTTTGTTTTTATTGTTTGTGATGTTGTTACTTTTTTTGTTTATGGTAACACTTATATTTGGTAACACTTTTTTTAATAATCATGCTACTGCTGGAGGTTTAAAACATACACATACCCGACGGACTTATCTCCCCTACAATCGCCATTCCCGCCTTCATAATAACCCTCCTGTTCTGGGCAATAGCTTTTAAAAAAATCAAACTCGCCGAACACCAAATCCCCCTAATGGGACTACTTACAGCATTCTTTTTTGCCGCTATGATGATAAATATCCCTCTAATAGGACCAACCACCGCACACCTCCTAGGCGGCGCAGTCATAGGTCTTCTTTTAGGACCCTTCGCAGGCCTACTTTCTATGTCTATAATTCTAGTAATGCAAGCTTTTCTGTTTGGCGACGGCGGCCTTATCGTACTTGGCGCTAACGTTCTAAACATAGGCATCATTGGCGTATTTATACCCTGTATTATCTTTATAGTTCTAAACAAACTATTCAAACCAAAAATAGGTCCCAGCTTTTATGCTACTATTTTCTTATCTGCATTTTTTGGTGATCTGCTCGCAGCTATAGCTGCAGGCATAGAAGTTGGCCTATCCCCCCTATCTACATGGTATGGTCTAAGTGTTGCCGTGCCTGCCATGGCTCTAAACCATGCCATAATCGGAATCGCCGAAGGATTTGTTACAGTATTTCTAATAATGGCTCTAATCAACCTGCGACCCGATGTAGCCGAAAAAAGTCCAATATTAAACAAACTAGCCATATTTAAAAACAAAACCGTAAACGATAAAACACCTCTCCCCACGTCCAAAAAATTAAACAAAAAAACAATCCTAACCGGATTAACTGCTGCTTTAATATGTGTTATCATAGGCGTCTTTTGTTTTTCCAACTCTCTGGAAATGCTCGACTTAAAAGCCGGTGAACTAGGCCTAACTGACAAACCAATTTTTGACCCTCTCTTCCCTGACTATAGCCTCACATGGCTTGAGGGCCCATGGGGTGACCTAATAATTGGCGTGGTCTTTACCCTCCTACTGTTTATAATAGCTCTCCTATTTGCTAAATTGATAATAAAAACAAAAAATAGTCAAAAACGAATTCCACGCTCCCTAAGAGATCTTGTGAACGGTGCTGAAACTCTAATATACATCGAAGACCTAAGTGAAAAAAAAGGGTTAATGCAAGCTATACATCCCATAGCAAAATTAGTTACCATAGGATTTATGATTTTTTCAGCCCTATTTATTCACAGGCTCTCCTATTTACTAATAATCTGTATAGTGCCTATAGCTCTTACCCTATTTTCTCGTATACCTCTACGGCAACTTTTCACTAGAACCCTATTTATCCCCCTGCTAATGGCTTTAATTTCCATACCAACCCTATTCTTAACTGCCGGCGACCCCCTATGGACAGCAAACATTGGCAACATAACCATAGCTATAACAATCCAGGGCATAACAAGACTTCTAACATTTACCCTACGCATCTGGTTCTGCATAGCCTCCCTTAGCCTCTTAATCCTCTCAACAGGGTTTGACAAAACCCTAAAACTATTCGCGACACTCCATGTTCCCTCCCTAATTATACAACTCTTCAGTTTAACATACCGCTACTTTTTTGTCTCCATACATGAGGCCCAAAGCATTCTCATAGCAAAAGAAGCCCGAACATACATAAATAGACAAATTCTCAACCTCCAAGCCCTAAAAGACATAGGAACCATGCTATCCTCCCTTTTTATTCGCACATACGAACGCTCTGAACGAGTATACCTAGCTATGAAAGCAAGAGGCTTTGACATTAACAAAAATAATAAACTAGCCATACCCCCACTCCATGCAAAAGACATCGTGTTTACAACATTAATAATAGCAGCATTTGTGTATCTTGTATTACTCTGAGGCTCCCCTATGTCTGACCCTATAATAACTCTTAATGATGTAAAATTTAGCTACCCCACAGGAGTCGAGGCTCTAAAAGGGATAACTCTGGAAATAACTAAAGGCGAGCGCATAGCCCTACTTGGCCCAAATGGCTCCGGCAAATCCACCTTAATTCTACTAATAGCCGGACTCCTCATGCCTAACTCTGGCGAAATTAAAGTATTTGGAGAAAAAACCAACTCCAAAAACTTTCAAAAATGGCGCAGCCAAATAGGCCTAGTATTCCAAGACCCCGATGACCAACTCTTCACACCCAGCGTAATCGACGACATAGAATACGGACCAAAAAACCTCAAACTCCCCCCAGACAACATTAAACAACAAAGCACCCAAATGCTTGAAAAAATGAACCTCTCACACCTCAAATCCCGTCCTCCTCACCGACTAAGCTTTGGCGAAAAAAAGAAAGTATCACTAGCAACCGCCCTCATTTTAGAACCTAAATTATTAATACTAGACGAACCCACCGCAAACCTTGACCTAACATCCCGACGCAAACTAATTGACACCCTAAACGAACTTAACAAAACAGGCACAACAATTATCATATCCACACACGACGCAGAAGCCATACCTGAACTAGCCGACCGCATAATAGTAATAAGTCACGGCCTAAAACTAGCCGAAGACAAAACCCGTGACATACTACAAAACAAAGACATGCTAACACAATCAGGCCTAGAACCACCAACCATCGTAAGCCTATTTACAGAACTAAAAAACCAAGACCTAATCCAAAAAATCCCCCTAACACTAGAAGAAGGAAAAAACGAACTCATAAAAATCCTAAAAAAAACACGCGACATAAAATAAACTACTTTTAAATCATAATTTAGAGCAGATGGCCCTAACGATTTTTAAAAATTGGTTTATTGATTTTGAACCGTGGTGTGGAGAGATGCCTGAAAATTGGATTATTGGTAAGGCAGAGAATTTCTTTGATATATCATGAATTCCGCGTTAAATTAGCGTAGCATTAATATTGATGTTAGTCATATTTTCTATGTCAAGTTGCTGTAGACTTTAATTTAGTCTCGTAAAAACTTTTTAAATCACAATTTTTTTAACTTGCCTTGCGTATACGCTAAAATTAGCGTAGACAGAAAATTAAATCGATAAAAAACTAAAAACGTAAAAATATTAGGATGCAAATATTTAATCCAATAAACATTTAGAATTACTAAGAATATTTTGGTGTCTACGCTAATTCTTACAGGAATTCAGGATATGTCCATTGGTAAAACTCCACCCCGTAAAGAACCTCGATGGTTCACCACTAATCCGCAAGATATTGTCTGGGTTTCTATCGCTGACATGGGGCGTAGTGGCGTTTTTATCAGCGATAGTTCAGAATATTTGACGGCTGAATCGGTGAAACGATTCAATGTAAGAATTGTTCCTAGTGGAACAGCGCTCTTAAGTTTTAAGCTGACAGTAGGTCGTGTGTCGATCGCAAATGGTGCGATGACCACTAACGAAGCTATTGCACATTTCAAAACATCGGATGTTACAGCAACAGAATATCTATATTGCTACCTTAAAGAGTTTAACTATCAAGCTTTGGGAAGCACTTCATCCATCGCGACGGCTGTAAACTCAAAAACCATAAAAACGATGCCGTTTATTATGCCTGACGATATTACTATGGGTAAATTTCATAAGGTTGTGGCTCCTTTATTCGAGAAGATGCGAGTAAATCTCGAAGAAACCACAGACCTCGTAACCTTACGTGATAATATCTTACCCCGTTTAATGTCAGGTGAATTATCCATTACCGATCACGATTCAAATAATGTTATTGAAAGGAAGTTTTTTTATGAATGATGATTTTAAATTGTTTGTCTCAATTTTATCTTCGGAACTTTGGAAAGATCAGTTTCCAAAAAGAGAAATAAACATTTGGGACGCTTTTGAAAAAGAAATAGCTCATAACAGATTTTTTCCGGAAACGGGCGGTATTTGTGACGCGTTAAATTTTTACTCAGAAAAAGCAGTTTACACGCTACAGAAGGGCAAAACAATTTTTCGAGCACGACTTATCAAGTCTATGGAAGAATTACCGTCATACGAACAAATAAGTAAATACTATTTTTATAACTGGGATGATTCTTGGCAAAAATGTTCTGATGGACCGGTAAAGGATGAAGAATTATCAAATGAATCTGGGTTTTGGGGGTTTGATGCCGTCGGTTCTGATGCGCCACCAACTGATAAAGCTTCAGCAGGTCGCATAAATCCAGCAGGTATTTCGTATCTTTACGCAGCGGAAGATTCACATACAGCAATAGTTGAAGTTCGTCCAACCATCAAACAAAGGGTTAGTGTTGCTAAAATTGAAATAAAAAAAGACTTATTATTATTTGATTTTTGTGCTGACCTTGCAGATAGCGATAGCACAGGAAACCAAAAAGAACTATTTTGTGAGACGGCTAGGCGGTTATCTATGCCAAATTATGTTGGTGATACTGGATATTATGCAACACAGTATATCGCACAGTACATCAAAAAATTAAAAGGCTCATTCGATGGAATACGTTTTCAAAGTTCACTATGCAACGGTAAAAATATTGTTTTGTTCGACACAGCCAAAGACGATCAAACAAAGAAACCGCAAAATTATGACATAAAAAATTCACACATTCACTATATTGACAATATAATTATTTCAGAAAAAGAAGAGTTGTTATAACATATAACGTTTACTCAAAAATAAAGTCCATATCTAAATACATAACGAAAACACTTGACTATCGCGTATATGTTTTTCTTACGCATCGTTTGATGTTCAGCGAGCTATCAATCGTGATAACGACAATGTTAAATTATGGTAACTGTTCAGTCGTGTAGTGTGTTTTGAAATAGAGAGGTTATTGTTCCTGTGAGGATTCCAGAGATAGTGTGGTAGGCTGATTTTTTCTGTTTAAC
>WQSY01000075.1 GCA_009787585.1 Candidatus Bathycorpusculum sp.
TAAGTGGGTACTTTCAGAGATTCCTAAATCATCAAGAATACTTGCAGAAAAACTAAAAGTAAAAATATCGATTACGTAAAACAGCGGGAGTTACGGATCAAATGGTTGATTTGACTGTGGTTTTGTATGCGAAGTTTTGGGTCAACGAAACATTCAACGAAAAAACGTTATTTAGTTAACACTCTCCAAAAGAGATTTCTTATCACTGAATTACCGAAAACTGCGCATACGGAGACTACCAAACAATACACACATAGCTTGAAGAACAACATAAAAACTACGTTTTATGCGTACCAAGCAAAAAACACCTACAAAAACAAGACCAAAAAGTGTCAGCAAGTTCCATTCTTAAAAACCTTGATGCAACAAAATAGGTTTTGGCTAGCTGTGGGGGATGGGTCTAAGGGTGCACGCTTATATGATTGGCAGGTTAAAGCCCTCGAGATTCCAGTGATAGAGGATTGGAGGCGTTGTTTGCTTGTGCGCAGGAGTCGATCGGATGGGGAGTTGTGTGCATATGTTTGTTTTGCACCTAAAGAGACGTCTGTTTTAAAGTTGGTGGAGGTTGCGGGTACTAGGTGGACAGTTGAGAGGTGTTTTGCGAAAAGCAAATCCAAAGTTGGCCTTGATGAGTATGAGGTGCAGAGCTTTTCTGGTTGGTATAAGCATATTACGTTTGCTTGCTTGGCCCACGCGCTACTTACGCATCTTTCTAACTGTTCTTTGGATGCAAGGTCTATGCAAAAGTATGAGCTTTCGTCTTGTAGTTTGGCTTTGTTTAAAAAAAAGCGTGGTTTGCTTGTTTAAGTAAGGGTGATGTGAGGGTGTTTTTTTGGTTTTATACGCGTGTTGCTCAAACGGTGAAGACGATTGAGCATTGGATACTTTGGCGGCGTGATCATCAGCTTACTGCAATGTGGCACCACTGACACAAACAACACTTACAACTGTAATACTAAAGACAAGAAAGAACAGGATAGTCCGACAGTTTTAAATATTTGTAAAAACACAGGTGACAATGAAGGTATAATAATGTCGGGAACAGATGTTAAAAAGCCATCAAATAAGGAAGAATTTGTCAAAATAGTTCTTCAAGCAGCCCAAAAAGAAACAGGAGTTAAAAATAAACCGACAAAACCGACAATTATTGGAACAGCCAAAGAAATGGACATCCACAGAGATACCCTTTATTCTTGGCTAAAAGAGTTTAATGTCGATTTCAAGGAGATTATAAACTGTATGCCAACCCAAAATATAGATGAAAAATTTTCAGGCCCAACCTATTTAATTGGTGAATCACTATTAGGAGAAGGAAATGAAGTGGCACATGTTGACTTAATGATTGGCGATAAAAACGGACCAGTCGGCCAAGCCTTTGCAACGGGCATGGCAAGCTTGTCAGCGGGTCACACACCACTACTTGCAGTAATTCGCCCTAACCTACCACCTAAACCCTACACACTAATTGTTCCAAAAGTTACCGTTAAAAACATGGCAGACACAGGCAAAATTTTTGGGCCTGCACAAGCCGCGGTAGCCAAAGCAGTTGCAGACGCCGCAGAAGAAGGCATCATACCAACAACAAAACTAGATGAATGGGTAATTATCGTAAGTGTTTTTATTCACCCTCAAGCAACCGATTACCGCAAAATTTACCAATACAATTACGGCGCAACAAAAATGGCACTTCAACGTGCACTTATAAAGTATCCATCACTAGACAAAATCATCTACGATAAAGACCGCGCAAAACACCCAATCATGGGCTTCAAAGTTCCACGCCTATGGAGACCCCCATACTTACAAATCGCTTTGGATGCACCCTCACTTGAAGGCGCAAAAAAAGTTATTGAACAATTACCGGGAAGCGATAGAATCATACTTGAAGTGGGAACCCCACTCATTAAACGCTATGGCACAAGAGTCATAAATGAAATCCGCGAAATCGCAAAAGACAAATTCATCATAGCAGATCTTAAAACACTTGACGTAGGCAAAGTAGAAGTAGACATAGCATACGAAGACACCGCAGACGCAGTTGTCGCATCAGGCCTTGCACCAGCAGAAACACTTGACGCAACTGTACAAGAAGCCAAACGTTTAGGAACATATGCAATTATTGACATGCTAAACGTAGAGGATGTACTTACAAAACTAAAGTCAATCAAAGACTTCCCAGACATTATTATCTTACACAGAGGCATTGACCAGGAAACAGGCAAAAGTAGCGGCCTAGAACGTATAAAAACTATCCGAGAAGCATTCCCTAACAAGAAATTCTTAATAGCAGTTGCAGGCGGCATTGTTCCAGAAACAGCTAAAGAGGCATTAGAAAAAGGTGCAGACATACTTATCGTTGGCAGATACGTTACACAATCAAAAGACGTCGAAAGATCCGTAAGAGACTTTCTCGAACTGACACCAAACATGCGAGAAGACGTAGACCTATACCGAGTACACACCGAATAATAAAACATGAGCCCTAAGGCTCCTCTCTTTTCATCTTTTAATTTTAGAAATCAAGTTGCAATTTTTATTGTTATGAAAGCTAATAAAAACAGCACCGCTGCAACAAAGTATGTGGGCACATAACTGTAAGTATTAACTAAATATGGACCAAGGAAAGAACCTAGAGCAACGCCTAAGCCTACTAAACCATCAAAAAGACCGCTTTTTCCCGCAGGGATAAGCTCCATTGAAATTGAGAGCATTAAAATATAGTATACTGCAAAACAAAAACCTAGAAAGATCAAAATCAAGAAAGACATCAATGTGGGATAAAAGGCTACCTGTATGATGCCAATTAACGCAAAAACTAGCAAACTTCGATACAGCACATAACGTGGCATCTGCTTACGTATGTTCATGGACCGCGCGCGTCCGCTAATAAAAAAGTAGCCTACAGTGGCACCAATGGAAGTAAAAATATAACCAATATAGACCATACTGTTGGGTAAATGTAAACCTTGACTTAAGAAAACAGGTAAGGGCGTAAAAAATATACTGGTAGCTAAAGAAAACAAAACAATTGCTAAAGCAAACAATTTGAAACTATCCTGTTTGAGGGAACCATCCCAATTGATACCACTTAAAACTCTGGAAGCAGATTTTACACTGCGCCATGTAAAGTCAACGTTTCGTTCTATTCTAACTAGGCGTCGTTCAAAAATCAGTAAAGGATCGGCAACTAACAAAACAGACAATATGAAGGCAACAACGCTTAAACCGCTGCAGAGATAAAACGTAAAAGTGGTTAAAACAGTAGAGCTTAAAGCGGCTGTAAAAGAAAACAAACTTATAGATAAACAAAAGCCAATGGCTAGACCTATAATAAAACCAAATTCGGTTAATCCTTTATAGTAACCGTAAGAAATTTCCCATTCGTCACGACTATAATGTTCTGCAATTAACACGTTTTTTGGTGCTTCATGTGCGATGTGAAAAAACTGCATGATAACATAGAGAACTATGAAGAGTATGATGTTTTGGGCAAAGGGGAGGGTCATAAGGAAAAGAATAATTGCTGAGGAAGCAAAGGATAATAAAATGAAGGGTTTGCATCGTTTAGTGGCGTCACATAGCCAACCCCAAAGAAAAGAGGCGGGAATGGAACAAAAGGTGGCAACTGACATCATGACACCTAAAGCAACTAGAGGTCCACCTATTATACTGGCATCTTGAAAACCGATTATGTAGAGCGGTATGAAGACGCTAAGTAAACCAAAGGCCATTTCGTGAAAGAAAAAACCAAAACGCCACATAGCCGGAAATAATTTCAGGGTTAAATTAAAAGGTTTAGGCGAAAAAAATTAACAAAATTTTGCAAACACAAATACACTTTTTCAAATACAAAAATAAATTTCCAAAAAGCATCAAAAAAACAGTTATTGATGTTTAATGATAACAAACTAGAAATAACAAAACCAACATGACTACGATTCCCTAATAAACCTCAACTAAAAACACTTCAAACAAACACAAATTTTAATTCAAAAAACACTCCAACCACCACACTTTAAACAGACACCATCCAAAAAAACGCACGTAAACACCCACAAAATAACTCCCAACCCAAAAGAGAACACTTTATAACAATGCAAACCAATAGAATACTTGACAGAAACATTTTCTTAGCATTCAAGCCATAATTTAAATATAAACGCTTAATAGAGAGATAATCAACTTTAAACTGCGCTGGAGAGTATCTTCAAATGGCAAAATTCAAAGTAATCATATCTGATACAACAGACGGAAAAAGCAAAGTAATAGAAGTAGAAGAAGCCCGAGCAACTCCATTCATTGGAAAAAAACTAGGCGAAATTATTGACGGCATAGTAATAGACATGCCAGCAACCAAACTTCAAATTTTAGGAGGCTCAGACACAGATGGCGTACCCATGAGAGGCGATGTCCACGGAGGAATCAGACGCCAAGTAGTTTTAAGCGAGGGCGCAGGATTCAAACCTAAAAGAAAAGGAGAAAGAAGACGCAAAACAGTCCGCGGAAACATCATCACTGATGAAATTGCCCAAATAAACCTAAAAATTGTTGAACAAACCGCCAAAAAAGCAACAGCCGCATAAAACCATCACCTACAACTTTTAACAAACCACAACAAACTCGATTTCCTTTTTAATTTAAACCAATCCAACAACAATACAAATACATCCTCACCAAAAGAAAAACTACACAAGCCACTACCCGTCCAAACATTTTGTTAACATAGAAAGGTTAAATTTAAGCATTGAACATAAAACAAATAGAAAATAAAGGCGTTTATAAATGGCTGAAAACACACAAAAAAGAAAAACCGCATCAGCACTACGACAACCAGAAGTAAACATTGGCACAATTGGACATGTAGACCATGGAAAAACAACTCTTGTCCAAGCATTAACAGGCACATGGGCATCACGACACAGTGAAGAACTAAAAAGAGGCATCACCATAAAACTAGGCTACGCTAATATGCCAATATATAAATGTCCAAAATGTCCACCTCCAAAAAAATACACAATAAAACCAATCTGCGAAAACTGCAATGGCAAAACAACATTTGTACGAGGCATAAGTTTTGTTGACGCTCCAGGACACGAAGCCCTAATGGCAACCATGTTATCAGGTGCAGCAATTATGGACGGAGCAATCCTTGTAATTGCAGCAGACGAACCATGTCCGCAACCACAAACACGGGAACACCTCGCAGCAGCCGAAGTTAGCGGCATCAAAAACATTATCATTGTCCAAAGCAAAATCGACATTGTTGATGAGAAACAGGCAAGAAAAAGCTACGATGAAATCAAAGACTTTGTAAAAGGAACAGTAGCAGAAAACGCCCCCATCATACCACTCTCATCCCAAAGAAACATCAACATAGATGTACTTCTTGAAGCGATGCAAAAAATCATTCCAACACCAAAACGTGACCCTGATTTACCACCAATAATGTTTATCGTCCGTTCATTTGACACAAATAAACCAGGCACAACCATCGACGAGTTTAGCGGAGGAATCATTGGCGGAACTATTGCACAAGGCAAATTTAAAGCTGGTGAAGAAATTGAAATTCGACCAGGCATACCAGTTGACCGCGAAGGCAAAACAAGTTATAACCCATTAATCAGCGAAATTACAAGTTTACACACAGGAGACAAAACCGTTAAAGAAGCAACATGCGGCGGCCTCATCGGCGTGGGCACACTACTTGACCCATCATATTCAAAAGCAGACGGTTTAACAGGTAGTATAGCAGGAAAAACTGGCATGTTACCACCAACTCTAACAGAGCTTACATTAGAAACATATACTCTTGAACGCGTTGTCGGAACCAAAGAACAGTTAAAAGTTGAAAAAATTAACCCTGACGAACAATTACTACTCCACATAGGCGCAGCAGTAAACGTTGGCAAAGTAGTAGGCATAAAACAAAACATAATAAAAGTCAAACTAACAAGACCTATATGCGCGCTACCAGGTGCCCGAGTAGCAATAAGTAGAAAAATTACAGCCCGTTGGCGTCTAATAGGATATGGCTTAATAAAATAACCCTTTTATTATTTTTTATTTAAAAAAACATGTGCTTGCTCTAACAGAAGCTTTGCATTTTTAAACGTTAATTTTTTTATAGCCTGAACATAGTTAAGCCAAATTGAACCGACATGCTCAAACGATATAGTAACAGTTTCAGTGTTTGTTTTCATAAGATAAAAAATTACTTCTTTGTGCACAGTTTTACCATGTCTGCGATAATAATACGCTATTTTTTCTCTAAAGGCATTTACAAAACAAGCATCAGTTATTCCTGTTTCCTCGCGTAATTCGCGTACAACAGTTTCTTTTTCTGTCTCATTTACCTCAACATTGCCCTTAACAAAATCCCAATATCCAGCTTCATAATGAAGCAACAAATACAAGCGTTCAGAAAATCTGTTTAAATAGACAATAGCCCCACAGGATTTCTCATCAAGCACAAATATTACCAACAGACAATGGTCATTTAAGAAGTATTTAAAGGAATGTTATAATTAAGAGTGTGCAAAAACATAAAAAGAATAAGCAGGCACTTAAATGTCAAAAACAACAACTCAACTCTTAAAAATCATTATAGATTCAAACGCACTATTTACACCGTTAGAGTTAAAGATAGACATTTTTGAGGAACTCCAATGCCTATTAAACCGAAACATAGAATGCATTGTCATTCACCCTGTTAAGGCAGAACTAGAATTACTTGCAAATAAAGACTCATTTAAGCTACGGCGTCAAGCAAGTTTTGCACTTCGGTTAGCAGTTGAAAAATGTAAAATAGTTCAAGTTGATATTTCAAATAATAGCACAACCGACGATGCAATAGTTAAAGTGGCAAAAAGTTGGAACACACCAGTTTTCACCAATGATAGACAACTAAGAAAGAGGCTAAGAGATATAAGTCTGCCAGTGATTTACGTAAGGCAAAAAGCTCGTCTAGAGATTGACGGATTGATATCATAGATGTTTAAATTAATCACGCTTCAAGACACTATCCGCATTCCACCGGAAACCTTCGGAAAACCACTTGAAAAAGTTGGTCGTGAACAAGTAAAACAGAAATATGAAGGAATCGTGGATGAAGAATTAGGCTATGTTATAGCTGTAACAGGTATTCAAGTAAGTCCAATAGGTAAAATCATTCCAGGCGATGGCGCAACATTCCATAAGGTAAACTTTTCAGTGTTGACCTTTTATCCAATAATCCAAGAAATAGTGGAAGGAGATGTTGTTGAAATCGCTGATTTTGGAGCATTCGTCAGAATTGGTCCAATTGACGCATTACTACACGTGTCACAACTCATGGATGACTTTATTTCATATGATGAAAAACAAGGAGTACTTCTTGGCAAAGAGACCAAACGCAAACTCACCGCAGGAGATCAAGTTCGTGTACGCATCACAGCAGTTTCCCTTGGCAGAGCAGGCAGTTCAGGCAAAATAGGCGTAACCGCAAGACAACCATTCCTTGGCAAATTGGAGTGGCTACAAATGGATCAAGGTAAAGAAGAGTCAACAGAAGAGAAAGAGGAGAAAACAGGACAATGAGCGAAAAAGCATGTTCAAACTGTCATTTCTTAACTAAAGAAAACGCTTGTCCAAAATGTAAAAGCAGCAGTTTAAGTGAAGACTACGGTGGCCTTGTAATATTATTTGACCTAGAAAATTCAGCAATCTCAAAAGCCATGAGTGTTAAAGATCGAGGTCATTACGCTTTAAAAGTCCGCTAACAATACTCTCATAACAATTTTTATCAACAGATAATTATGTCAGTTATTTACGCCATTACACCTGAGCTTAGAGATAAATTCAAAGAACCCTTTGGCCTTTTAATTAAAGGTTCACTTGACCAAACTATGACAAAAATGCGCGAAATGCAAGCCCAGAAACCACCAAAAATCATTGCCGTAGGGGACATAGTTACAAAAAACTTGCACGACCACAAGATACCGCTTGACCTATCCATTATAGATAATCAAAATATGCGTAAAAAAGTTCAAGTAACCACTTACGCTTTGAACACTATTAAGGTAAAAAATCCAAAGGGAACGATAACAAAAGAAGCAATTGAAACAATAAAAGAGACCTTAAAAGAGAAAAACCCCATACACATAGTTGTAGATGGCGAGGAAGATTTACTAGTACTTATCGCTGTACTATACGCACCTGAAAACTCTGTGGTAGTGTATGGACAACCGCACGAAGGCATAGTTTTAGTTAAAGTTTCGCCTGAAAAGAAAACAGAGGCCTCTAAATTCTTAAAAGCGATGGAAAAAGGTTCGAAAAGCTAAATAAGAAGAATACTATAAGAACTTAGGACTTGAGTTAAGTGAACATCATGGAAATTAAGATCGTATCAACTAAAGAGAATCCACTTCTCAAACGCAAGGAAGTAGGTTTCACAATTACACAAGGTCAAAAAGAGAAGACTCCAAACAGACTTGATGCTAAAAGAGCCGTTGCTAACGCAGTACAAGTTAAAGAAAGTGTTGTCTACATTAAACATATGAAAACTTTAACAGGAACAAACATCACTAACGGTTCAGCCAACATTTATCAAAGTGTTGAACAAGCTCAAGTTGTAGAGCCAGAACATCTTAAAAAAAGAAACAACCCTGAAAAACCTAAAGAAGAGGCACAAACATAATGCCAAAACCAGCAACAACAGCAAAAACTGAAAATAAATCAAAAGAAAAAGTGAAAAAGAAAACAAACGGTGTTAGTGTCCTGTATAAAGTGGAAGACAACAAAATGTCTCGTGCACGTCCAACATGCGAACGTTGTGGCCCAGGATATTTTATGGCAGACCACAATAATAGACACACTTGCGGCCACTGTGGCTTTACACGTTATAAGCAAAAGTAATTTTTAAATAAACAGTTAAATCTTTCAATGCACTATTTCTTTTTTTGATTATCATGCTCAGAGTAAACGTGGTCCTTTCAAACATATCAGCTGAACGCTACTGGGATATCCGCAAACCAATTCCACCAATTCAAATTAATACTAACATCAATATTATAGGCATGGAAAAAAAACAGGATGACACACTTGAAGTACCATATGTACTTTCAATAGCGTACAATCCATCCATTGCCCAGATAACCATAAAGGGCAATGCCTACGTAAATGGCGAAAAAAACGAAATTGACAAAGTCATCAAAGATTACGAACAAAAAAAGCCACCAGCACAAATGATCATCCAATCAATATCAAACGTAGTTTTCATTGAGTCAGTATCAATTTCACGAACACTAAATATTCCACCACCTATTCCACTACCACAGATTCCAGAAGCAGACACAAAACTGCCAAACATAAAACCACAAGGCAGAGACTACAGCTTCTAAGTTTCCCATCAACTTTTTAAATGTAAAACAAACAAATCTAACCCACATTTTTATCATAACTAACTTGTAGTTTGCATTTTTCGACAGTGTCACAATATAAAACTGTTAGGAACTGTGTATAATTAACATGCAAGTAGTCTCATGGATAAATCGTGTAATTGTACTTATTACACACCAAAACTATTACACGTTATTTTTGCACAGTTCCTAAATTATTTTTTAGCAAAATTTAAAGAAAACTCTATAAAAGGGTGACCACATAAAATAGCGAATGCCTCAATGTCATTAACTTAACGAAAAGGGCAAATTGCTTTTGACGAGTTTAGCCACTTCTTTTTCACACCAAAGTAATTTCAAAATATTACAATAAAACATT
>WQSY01000076.1 GCA_009787585.1 Candidatus Bathycorpusculum sp.
TGGTATGTTTGTTCATATGGTTAGGGATTCCAAGGAGTCTACTAAGAGTTTGCTTTGGAGGATTAACACGAAATGACGTAAAAACGCAAAGTATCAGCTAAAATTTGATTGTGTCAACGTACTAGTTTGCGAAAGTTTGATGTTTGGTATAATGATCGGTTCATGGGTCTTTGAATTTGTGGAGGTTGAGACGTCTACATGATGTTTATTAGAAAATTATGGTTGAGGTATGTTGGGTATAGTGGCTAATAATTTATTGGTGAAATCGTAAATATGAAATTATTGTGAAGGGGGTGAAATTATTTTGTGTGGGTAGTGTTGAATTTAACAGTAATGTTTATAATGCAAAAATCAATATATAATTGATAAATATGTGATTATAATGTACACTAATCAGGGTCAAACAGAGTTGAGAAGTAAACATGGAACTAAACAAAATAAACGATGAGCGCATACAAAAAGGCTTGGCGCAAAACATTGCTCCCATGTATTTTATACTATTAATTTTAACCACACTAAGCCTGATCATAAAAATGACACTAAAACTACATCCAGTATTCTACATGATAGAAATTATAGCCCTTATCGTCTCACCTACTTACTACATCATAACAAACGCTCAAAAAAACATATTATTTGTAAAAGAAACAGATGAAGCAATCACCAACATAAAAAATGCTACAAAAAACAACAGCTACAACTTGCACTTTTGGATTTTTCTAATTGGAGGAATAATTCTTGGTGTCTCACAGTTTTTTTACCCTATATTTCTCGAAGGAACAGCACTTCAAACATTTCTATCCGCCTCAAGTATGCTCTCGTATCTGTTCCTAGGAGGCATCCCTCTTTCGGTTGCGAGCAAAAAATCGCATAAGGCAGGGCTTCTTGTTGCATGGAACAGTGAAAAATCAAAAACAACAATACTAAAAAAATTAAAACAATATTATACAGCACAGGCGGTTTGTAGTGGCGTTATTATTATTGTATTTTGCTTGTTGGCTATTTTTGGCTATAGTCTATCCAGACCATTTGAATTAGTGTTTATCATGGCAATAGTGTTATTTGGGGCAAGTTTTATGTATTTTTCAATAAAGAGGGGCATGTTGGAGAGTGAAAAATATGCGAATGAAGAACTTGACTGTGCGGAGAAGTCAGTGGACGATAATGAGGAGGATAAAATTTGAGGAATAAGAGGATGAGGCTTGCTCGTGTTGCTTGTGATTTATCTCAGGAGCAGTTAGCTGAGAAAATTGGTGTAACTAGACAAACTATTAGTTTAATTGAATCTGGTAAATATAATCCTACTATACGATTATGTATATTGATATGCAAGGCGCTTAACACTACGCTAGATCAATTGTTCTGGGAATGACAACTCAGCAATACCCTTTGTCAAACTTTTAAACTGTTGTCAATTCCAATACTCGTAAAGAATAGACCTTGGGTCTAATTGTGTTTTGTGCTTTTAACTCACATTTAGCAGTTTGAAGAAAAAAGTTGATTTGTGGTGATGGGTGGTTTGTGTGTGTTGTTGTAGGTGTTGGGTTTGTTTTGAGGCCTGATGGTGTTGTTGGTGTTTACTTGTTTTGTGTAAGGTGTTTGTTTTTGAAATATAAAAACAAGCCTGCCGTTATAATGCTAATTATTAGAATTATTGTAATTATTATGAAAGTGTTTGAAAATAGAATAGTTTTTGTATTAGATGCAGTCGTAGTGGTGGTGAATGTAACGGTTTTTGATGTGCCGACATTGCCCAAAAGATCCTCTACATAAACTGTTACCGTGTGCTCCCCTGCTGCAAATTTAGACAGTGTAGCATTTCCCTCAATAGCAACTCTGTTTTTATTATCTAAACTATACCATGCCCTAACAATTGTTCTATCAGCAACAAAACTCAAAGGCACTCCGCCAGTTTTCTCAATTATCTCCCCTAACTCAGGAGACACCACCTCCACATATGGACTAGCCCTATAACTAGCTGGTACATACTGCTCGTTAAGTGAACAAGCCATGCCAACAACTGACTCCTGCGCAACAAACTGCTTAGGCACCGACTTATACGTGCCCCAATATGTACCATCGTTTACAAACTCTGTTATATCCACAGTTAAAGTAGTCTCTCCATACGTTATCCTGTATCCGCCAATCACATACAAAATATCGTCAAGAACTGCAACACCAAAATCCACACGATTCAACCCCGTTTTAGCTTTTGACCAAACCCCCTTAACAGGATCATAAACCACAACAACAGGCGATATAGATGTTACGTAACCCGGTGATGTCTGACCTTCTGGTCCTTGTTCTTTTTGTCCATATCGCCACCACTCCTCCTTTGTTGTAACTGTTCCTATAGTGTAGATTTTTTTAGGTGCACAAACCCCTGTTGTTGCCCCACTAACCCCGCTGCTAAGCTCAGTTGATGGTTTAGCTCCCTCACGCCACACATCCGTGTTTGGATTGTAAATCATAACTTTTAGTTTACCTGTAACTATTAAAGAGTCATCTATGGCCGCTAAGGCTAAAAAGTTTGAATCCACTAAAGACTGTGGAACACTGGTTTTTTTAGCCCACTCCTCAGTAGCGGGATCATACATAAATAAAGAGTCGCTATTTATAACAAAAATTTTTCCCGTGACAACTGTGTCCTGTAAATTTTTTCCCTTAACAGGCAGGGAAGCCTTAGTGCTCCAACTGTCTGTGGCTGTATCGTAAACTTCAGTTATTGCACATGACCCCTCACTGTTAGTGCCTCCAATGCAGTAAATTTTACCGTTATACGCTACGATAGCAAAGTATGCTCGTGAAGTAGGCATAGCCTTTAGAGTTGTCCACGTGTCAGTTTTAGGGTCATACTGCTCATTTGTACCTACAATAACTCCATCAACAGTTTTACCGCCAATAGCATAAATTTTATCATCCACCGCAACAACACCTAAACCACCCCTAGCTTGACTCATTGAGGTTTTTGTATTCCAAGAATCAGCCGTTATGTCTGATGTGGCTGAAACGGGGTTAAGTGTAACCATAAATTGTGTCTGCATTATTATGACGAAAAGGTATAATATCACTATTAGACTGAGTGTTTTTTTAAATTTTGTCATAATTTCACCAGCTTTGATTTACATAATACTAGCTGTACAAACGCGCAATATATGTGTTTGGGAAAAATAGCGTCTCACACATAATTTAGCTGAAGTGCTGTATCCTCTTGTTATTTAACTACTTGTATAACAACAACATTCTACATAAATTTTCATATTTAACACTTAAAAACAACGTTTATGGCAATCTAACAGGTATTGTGAAACATAAACTTGAACGCCTCCAAAAATAAAAGAACACATATACACTAATTTACACAAATAATCGTCCACACAACACTTTCCACGGTCCTATCTATTTTTCAAAGGTCTCTCTCCAAACTGGGGAACAATAAAGAATTATTATCTTGAAATTTTTTTCTCAAAAAAATAAATAGTGTTGCTAATTTTATTAGCAGTCTGTTTTATTGTCTGATTGTTGCAAACGATTGTTTAGCGTTTTACAGAGATGTAAATGAATTTTCCGCCGGCGCCTTTATTTAGGTCAGCGCCTCCGCTTGAGTTGAACCATTGTACAACATTCCAATTATTAGTTGTTGCCGCTGTGAGTGCTGTGCTTTCTTTACTGTCCATAAAGGCGTTAATTTCTTTGATTGGTAATTTCTTTTGGTCTTTTGTTATCCAGAGGTAGATAAATTTGCCGCCTGCTCCAGCGTTTAAATCTATTGGGAGCATTGTGTAATTTGCGCAAGTGCCGTTGTGGGTCATAGTTTTTGTACAGGCTGTTTGTGCATTGCTGTAGTAATCTATAAACATGTCTGTTATAGGTGTGCCTGTGGTAGCTTTTTTGTAGCAAAGGTATATGTAGTTCCCGCCTGCTCCAGCGTTTAGGTCAATATCAACTAGGTCATATCCTGAGGGGCATTTTCTTTTTGCAACTTGGCCGCCCTCGCTTTTTGTGGATGTAACAAAGCAGCATTCGATAATTGAGTTGGTTTTGGGAATGAGTCCTTTTCCTTCTTCATTTAGCATCGTTACATATTTGTCTTCAATTGTTTTTGCTCTTGTTGCGTTTGTGCAAAAGGTCCATATTGGGACAAGGTTTCCGATATTTACAATGTCGCATGGCATAGGGTTATTGGTGACAGAGGCTTTCCATGTGGCATAATTTTTTTTGAATTGATCCAAGTTGCTCATGTCATAGTCTCCACCGCCTACGTGTAGTGTTGAAATTTCACATTTAGATACAGTTTCTTTCCATGTTTCTGAGGTTGAAGTGGAGGATGAACCCGTGCAGCCAAGATATGATGCTTTAATATCGGTGGTTATTTTAGTTGAGTTTTCATTGGATGACATTGTGTATAAATAGTTAAAGCATAGGCGACCGCCGAAGTATATTTGTTTAATTAAGTGTGTGCCATATTTGGTAAATAAGTCTTGGGGAAGCATGCTTGAGTTTAAGTCTGCTTTAAATTGTGCAGTCAAGTATTGTTTGTATGTGTCTCCTTCAAAGTATTCTCGTCTAGAGTATAGTGTTGTTCGGCATTGTACAAAGACCATCTTTTCTGTTGATTTACTTGCAAAGTCGAATCCTATTTTTGCTTCTGCAGAAAAAAGTCCTAAATTTACACTAGCTCCAAGTTTTACATTTAGATTTTTAACGAATTCTGTAGCACTTGAGCCTTCGATGAAGTCTTCTGTTCCGCCGCTGGCGTCTGTTTTTTTTATTAGGCTGTCAAGCTTTGTGGTGTCAATAATTGGGTTATCGCATTTTATTTCCCATGGGACAATGTATTGGCTTGTGATAACGTTGTATCCTCTTCCAATGGCTTGAGATTTGGACGAACCTGTTGGAATTGTGAGTGCTTTGCCTTTAATTAATTTGATGTTATTCGTAGATTTAGACATAATAATCTCTTTGTATCTATTTTGCGTGTAGATAACTTTTTCTGTTTAGTATTATAATTGCAAACATTTGATCTGAGTGTTAATATTCCGTAACTCTACAGTGTGTTGTTATGAAAAATTTTTTAAACATGACGTGTTAATACTATGATGAATGCTTCTTCAAAATGTGTCTATTATAATCAATTTATTCATGGAACATCATAGAAGAAATGATTTTTTCTCAATTAACAGCTGTTAGAAAGGCTTTGTTATGTCTGCAGTGATATTGCATTCAAGTTGTGTTCGTTGTAGTGTTAACTCGGAATAGTGCGTGCGTGTTGTTTTTGGCGAAAGTGTGTAGTCGCAAAATCTAGTGTTTAATTGATTGTTTCTCCACAATATGTAGTGTGTAGCTAGCGAAAAGTATATTTACTTCTTTGCCTTATTTTTATAAAAGAATATCTTCTATAAAAATAATCCTGAATCCATCATATATTGGAGAAGAGATTAACATGAATGAATGTTATAGCTGTACAACCTGCAAAAGTGCAGACAAAAAAATAGAGAGCTTTATTGCTCAATTACCCTTCGAAACCTCACACCATAGAGTAGACTCTCAAAAAACAAAATGCGGCTTTGGCCTACAAGGAGTCTGCTGCAGACTCTGCGCAAACGGACCCTGCCGTATTACCCCAAACGCCCAAAAAGGCATTTGCGGAGCTAGCTCTGATGTTATTGTAATTAGAAACTTTTTAAGAGCTATAGCCGCTGGCTCAGGATGTTATATACACGTTGTAGAAAACGCTGCAAGAAACCTAAAAAACACCGCCCTATCCAAAGGCAACCTAAAAGGCCTAAGCACCCTAGATAGATTATGCACCATGTTCAACATTGACAATACCCTAAATTGCTATGACAAAGCCATAAAAGTTGCTGACGCCATACTTGAGGACCTCTATAGACCTGATTTTGAGCAAATGCAACTAGTGCAAAAAATGGCTTATACCCCCCGATATCAAAATTGGCAAAAACTAGGCATTTTACCTGGTGGCGCAAAATCTGAGGTCTTTAAGGCTATAGTTAAAACCTCTACAAACTTAAACTCTGACCCCTTTGATATGCTTGTAAACTCTTTACGCTTAGGCATATCTACAGGCTTATACGGTCTAATGCTTACAAATCTTTTAAACGACATACTTTTAGGTGAACCTAAAATCCGTTTGGCCCCTGTAGGCTTACGAGTCATTGACCCAAATTACATAAACATCATGATAACTGGCCACCAACACACAATATTTACTCATTTACAAGAAACCTTTACACAAAAAGAAACCATACAGTTAGCCAACAATGCCGGAGCAAAAGGCTTTCGACTAGTCGGTTGCACCTGCGTAGGCCAAGACTTACAATTAAGAGGTATCCACTATACCGGACTCTTTGAAGGACACGCAGGTAACAACTATGCAAGCGAGGCCATATTAGCAACAGGAGCCATAGACATGGTCCTCTCAGAATTCAACTGTACATTACCCGGCATTGAACCCATATGTGATGCCCTAAAAATAAAACAAATCTGCCTAGACAGCGTTGCTAAAAAAGCTAACGCAGAAATGACCCCCTATACTTTCAACGAAAAAGAACAAATAAGCAACAACATAATAAACAAGGCCATTGAGGCATACAAAACTCGCCGCACCATTGTTCCTCTTAACCTTCTAAAGGACCACGGCAACGATAACACCCTAACAGGCGTAAGCGAAATCTCCCTAAAAGAGTTTTTAGGCGGAAACTGGACCCCTCTAGTAGAATTAATTGCCACAGGACAAATTAAAGGCGTTGCAGCCGTTGTTGGCTGCTCTAATCTTACTGCTGGCGGATATGACGTGCTAACTGTTGAACTTACCAAAGAGTTAATCGCCAAAGACATCATTGTTCTAACAGCTGGCTGCTCTTCAGGCGGTATTGAAAACTGTGGCCTTATGACTCCTGAAGCCGCAGAATTAGCTGGTCCTAAACTAAAAGCTGTCTGCCAAAAACTTGGCATCCCACCCGTTCTCAATTTTGGACCCTGCCTAGCAATTGGACGCTTAGAAATAGTTGCAGTCGAATTAGCTAAAGCCCTAAATATTGACTTACCTCAATTGCCATTAGTATTATCCGCTCCCCAATGGCTAGAAGAACAAGCCTTAGCAGACGGCGCCTTTGGTTTAGCCCTAGGGTTACCCCTACACTTAGGACTGCCTCCCTTTATCACTGGAAGCAAAATAGCTGTTAAAGTTTTAACTGAAGACATGAAACAATTAACCGGTGGACAAGTCATCATAAATCCTGACGCTAAAGAAACTGCAAACATTTTAGAAAGCATCATTATGGAAAAAAGAAAAGCTTTAAGCATCTAGGTTGTGCCACAAATAAAGCGAATAATGATTAACCACAAAAAATGCAATGGCTGCAAAAACTGTTATGTAGCCTGCATGCAAGCACATCATAACTCCGCTAACTCTGGAAGTATCTATAACCTAGATTTAACTGACAATGCTAATGAGGCTAGAAACTCTATAAAAACAGATGTTAATGGCAATTATTTTCCTCTATTCTGTAGACACTGCAATGACCCCGAATGTGTAATAACCTGCATGAGCGGAGCAATGACAAAAAATGCTGAAACCGGTCTTGTACTTTACAATAAAGAACAGTGCGCCTCCTGTTTTATGTGTGTTATGAATTGCCCCTTTGGTATTTTAAAACCGGATGATAAAACAAAGACGTTTGTAATAAAATGTGATTTTTGCATACAAGACACAAAGGGTCCAAACTGTGTAAGAGCCTGCCCAAATGAGGCTCTCTATATAAAGGAGGTATAACAATGGTAAAGTATGTAATTATTGGCAGTGGCGCTGCAGGAATAGCTGCCGCGAAAACTATTCGAAACATTACAAAAGAGGATCAAATTATCATGATTTCCTCTGATGAGACTATTTATTCACGCTGTATGCTACATAAATACTCTGCAAATGAGCGTAACTTGAAGAGTCTAAGTTTTGTTTCTAACGATTTTTTCTCTAAAAACAATATAACCTGGCGTAAAGGCGAATGTGTTACCGGTGTTGATACAAAAAACAATTGTGTTCTGTTAAAGGACAAGGCGGTGATATCTTTTGATAAATTGTTAATAGCCACTGGTTCTGATGCTTTTATCCCCAATGTGGGTGATTTAAGAGAGGCAAAAAACGTGTATAGTTTTGCTCATTTAACTGATGCTAAAGCTATTCGTGAAAAAGCCTTATCATTGTCTAGTGTTGGAAAAATAATTGTTATCGGTGCTGGCTTGGTTGGTCTTGATGTTACCTATGCTCTTTTAAAACTGCAAAGGGCGGTAACGGTTGTTGAGATGTCTTCTCAAATTTTGCCTCTAAACTTGGATTCTACGGCGGCCTCTGTTTATCAAAAATTGTTCGAGCAAAACGGGTGTAGTTTTAGGTTGTGTAGTAAAATATCTAGTACTGTTAGTAACGAAAATGGTGAGGTAACAGGTGTTGTGTTGGAAAATGGTGAAATTTTGGATTGTGATATGGTAATTGTAGCTGTGGGTGTTAGATCGGCTGTTAAATTTTTAGAGGGTAGTGGCATTGTGTGTGAGCGAGGTATTGGTGTGGATAGGTATCTTAGAACTTGTTGTGAGAGTGTTTATGCTGCTGGTAGTGTTACAGCTCTTGGAGGTATTTGGCCTTGTGCTGTAAGACAAGGTGAGATTGCTGCAAGAAACATGTGTGGTCTAGTTTTGCCCTTTACTGATGCTTTTTCAGCTAGAAATACGATGTCATTTTTTGATTTACCTACGGTATCTGTGGGTGATTTGACATGTGAAAAGGGTGATACTGTTTTTGTAAGATCTGGGTGTGGTTGTTATCAAAAGTTTATTTTGCAAAATAATGTTGTTAAAGGTGTTATATTGCAGGGTGATGTTGCTTATAGTGGGATATGGCAGTATTTAATCAGAAATAAAGTGAATTTGGGTGATGTGAAGAAATCTGTGTGGGATCTTTCTTTTGCAGACTTTTATGGTATAGATGATGAAACGGGTGAATACAAATATGTTACTAGGTGATTGATTTTTGTGTAAACGTTAACGTTGCTGTGGATAAAATTTTTGTTCACGGCTATTGTTTATGTAACATGCTGGGTGTCTGCCGAGGTGGTTTTGTTTTGCGGCAGCCTATGCTGTTACATTTTGGTGTTGTTGGTGTTTGTTTGTTGTTGGAGTGGTGGTTTGGGAGACTATACATATTCCTAAATTTTTTTCATGCGTTTACCGTGACACCCGTATAACTATATTTAAAAAGTCACATAACTATAAAGAAATTTTATATATTGATAGTTACAAAAATTTAAAGAGGCAATTCAAATGATATTAACAACAACAGAGTATATTAGACCTTAGTCTTTATTATTTTTGACGTTTTTAATGGGGATTTATGAGTGCTTATTTGATTTTTCAGACAGTTAGAGTACCAGATATGCGAAAATTAACTATACCACACACACTATATCAGTCATAACATTATAATGCCTAAGACGATTCCTAAACTCCTCCCCAAAAACACGAAACTTTTTAACACGGCTATTAGTATGCTCCACAACAACACGAGCAGACGCTAAAACCTTATTAAACAACTTTTGCTCCAAATCAAGTGGTTCTGC
>WQSY01000077.1 GCA_009787585.1 Candidatus Bathycorpusculum sp.
AACAGCCATAAATCCTTAAATCAACTGCAATTCAACATTTTACCAGTTTTAAGTATTTTTCGACAAATATCTATGGGACAACTCTGCGGAGTTACGGTAACCTACAACAAGCACTTCAAAACCACACAAACAACATTGATTTTAGTACCTCCACAAACTAACTCAACTGAGTCCAAAAGTACTTTGCAATGGTATTTAACGACCCAAATAAGGTGATAGCTAACTTGGAAAACACAAGTTTCTACTTTATCCAATCTACACCACCTTATCTAATGGTTACGAAAACTGGACTTGTGACACTAATAGACCTGCACATTCATCCCACCACTAACGCGATCAGGTATTCTGATAGGTTCTGTATAAAAACTAAAAGCTATGTAGCCTGAATTCTGCGTGTTTTTGTACTATACAGCCATTTGTATTAATTTCAATGCATACTTGCAGACAATATTTCAATTAAAATATGTTGCACAGTTAACATTATTTTTTACAACTCACATTTTTGTCGTATAACATAATTGTACTATACACCGCAAGTAAAAATTAACGATACAGTTACTACATAAGAAACAAACATTCACACACAAAAAATAATTGTAATGAAGTATAACAAACAACATATACGGTAATACTATGAACATTTTTCAGCCACGTATATCACAATTTTGACGAGAATTCAGGATGTAGGTAATTTATAAGAGACGGTTAAGGGTTACGAGAAAGTATAGCTTCGTACACTGCAGTGGCAATTATTTGTGCAACAGGTTCATTACCCCAATTGCCGGTTGTATTTTCTGGATGTATACCGTCTGGAAAATATTCGGGATAATTAATCAAAAGAGAATACACATCAATAAGGGGCAAATTAGTCTCGACTGCAACTTGTTTGACACTGGGAAGTATAGTCTGCTCAAAATATTCAGGGCTTATGGCACCTGATTTGTCGCTGAAAAGTGGCGGTGGCAATACTAACCATATTTTGGTGTGGCTGGAAATGTTCTGGAAAGCTTGTAACAGTGTAATATAGTCATCTACAAAAGTACGGTTATATTGAAAAAGGCTAGGTTGCGCATCATTAGTTCCAAGCATGACAACTATGATATCGGGTGTAAAGTCTAAAACATCTTGAAATGATGCTGTTTCCATGTATGGTGTCTCAGAAGCTAAAGTAACTGTAGTAGAACCCACACCAAAATTACGTAGCTCATAATTGTCTCCGAGTTTGTTCATAAGAACATATGGATACTCAGTTGACTGTGTGAGACTATCACCAACGCAGGCAACCCGAATAGTTTTTGAGTAATTTTGCCCGATTAAATAAACTATTCCAGAGAAGGAAAGGAGAAGAGTTATACTAACGAGCAATATACTTAAAGTTTTTTTATTCAATTTATAACCCTACAGTAACCTAACAATTATATTGTATTCTATTCTTATGAAAGTTTTTAATATAAACTTTTCACATCTGTCCTTTTTGGGCGATAATGTCAGGTGATAACGTTCTTTAATTTAGGTATTTTTTTGAGCAAGAGAACTATTCCTAGAGAAATAAATAACGTAACAAACATCAGTAGTGGAACCTCGATTATTGGATTAAGTATTTCACTATTGAGCGTAAACCCAAGTAGCCCCCACTGAATGGTTTCAATTACTATGACGTGAACAAAATAGATTCCTAGCGTGTTTTGACTGATAACCTTAACAAGTTTGCTAAATATAGATGGTCTATTCGGCTGTTGGCATGATGATGGTGGTTTAATTGTGAGCAACAGCAGAAATGCCATAACAGATGCAAAAATCACGGTTGGACTAAGATATTCTTGGAAGAAGTACATACCGCCACTAGCGTTGGAAACTGCCAGTATATAAGTGCCCAATGCCGTTAAAGTGGTTCCTAGAAACATAAAAGTTAAAGCTGTTCTGCGACGAATCTGCACTGAGCTTAGATATACACCTAAAATAAAGTAACCCACATAACCCGTTGTAGTAAAAATGTTTTTACTAAGTTGAAAAACAGTCAACGTATTCAGAAATGGAAGAAGAGATACACTGATAAACCATAGTACCACAAAATATTTGATAACTGTCTGATTTGCATGAGCTATAATTACACGTAAAAGAGGAGTAAGCAAGTAAAGCCCAAAGAGCACATGAACATACCAAAACTGGGTGTAAGCACCGTTTAGCATACCTTGAAGTATGGTACTTGCGGAAAAGGGTATTTTTAGAACCGTAAAGTCCCAGATAAAATAAATAATAGACCAAAATATAAGAGGCAAACCTAACCGAATGAAACGTTTTTTGAAGAATACACGCAAGCCCTCATTTTTTTCAGGCTGCAACAGAAGCAACCCTGTTAACATCAAAAATAAAGGTACACCCAAGGTCGCAAAACATTGATAGATAAGAACGGCAGTCCAACTGACCACTCCAACGGTGTTAAGTTGACTTAGCTCTTGACTAGTTATTGGCCAACGACCGGCAGCATGAACCAAAACAACAGCGATTATAGCTACTGTCCGGATCAAATCAACATGAACATCACTTAATTTAAACTGGAAACTATTCGCCATCGTAACCTAAATTTACTATAAAAACATTACAACGTTATATACATTTGCAAAACACAGAAAAACTTAACCCAAATACACAAACACAAAAAATACTACGATAAATAGCGATCTGTACAGTTACATAACACTGCCCAACTCACCCCAAAAAAATTGTTTTTTGACTCTCCACGTTACCATTCCAAAATTTCAAATCAACCCTAAAAACTCAACATCAATTAACAACACAAACACATCACCAGTTATTTAGCAACAAACACATAATAACTTTTATCACATACAACAATTCATGTTCTACTACAGATAAATCGTCGCCGTTTTCAAGTTGTCTAACTATTTCTGTGCATCAAACTCTTTTACCAAACGTGTTTTCATAATTGTTTATATAAAAACTCGTAGTTACTGTTATACAAAGGTGATATCTATGAAGGCAGTGATTTTAGCAGGCGGGTTTGCAACAAGATTACGGCCATTAAGCTGTAGTAGACCTAAAACACTTTTTCCAATAGTAAATAAACCGTTGTTACAGTGGATTTTTGAAGGGCTTACAACTAACAACGTGACAGAAGTTGTTTTAGCCGTTAACGCTTTAACACAATTTCATATAAAACAGCAAAAACCAGCCAAATGTGGCTTAAAAATCAAGTACGCAATTGATCCCCCTAAAACGCCATTAGGAACTGCGGGTCCAATAAAAAACACAGAGAAAATAGTCAAATATGAAGAACCATTCATTGTGTTAAATGGCGACATTTTTGCTGACATTGACTATAAACAGTTAATGGACGCACATGTAAAAACTGGCGCGTTAGCAACTATTGCCTTACATAAAGTTGAAGACCCCAGCAGATATGGTGTTGCAGAACTAGACAAAAATAACAGGATTAAAAATTTTATCGAAAAACCAACTAAAGAACAAGCACCAACCAACTTTATCAACGCAGGAATTTACATATTGGATCCGAAAATATTTGACTATATACCTAAAGGTAAACAATGCTCAATAGAGCGCGAAATTTTTCCAACCCTTGCAAAAGAACACAAGCTCTTTGGGCACCTAATTGAAGGATTATGGATGGACATAGGTAAACCCGAAGAATATCTTCAAGCTAACAAAATCATCCTTGACAAAATCTACGAGAAAAACAAATCTAAACTATCTAAAAATATTGAAGCAAAAAAACCAGTAGCAATAGACAAGAGAGTTATCATAGGCAAAAAAACGGTCATCGGTCCATATGCAATACTGGGAAAAAATGTTGTAATTGGCGATAATGTACAAATTTATGATTCCATAGTTTTCTCTGGCGCTAAAATCGGAGATAACACCATAATTAAAGGTGCAATAATAGGAGAAGACGCAGTTATTGGAAAAAACGTACAAGTTAATATAGGCTGTATTATCGCAGATCAAGCAAAAATTAAAGATAATCTCAACTTAACCAAAGAGTTATCGGTTTGTCCAGCGAAGGAGATATCTGAAACTATTTTAAAAAGAAACATTATTTGTTAGGATAAGAAGGTCAAGTATTTATGAGTACAGCAAAAAAACTTTTTGGCACCAACGGTGTGCGAGGACTCGCCAATGTTGAATTAACACCTGACATGGCAATTAAAATTAGTTTGGCAATTGGAACTTTTTTTGGAAAGAAAAACTTACTTTTAGGCTATGACGCTCGAACAAGTGGCCCAATGCTATCTAAAGCAGTAACGTCAGGCTTAATCGCAACTGGATGCAATGTATACTCCACAGGAATGGCTCCAACACCATCACTTCAATTTGCCGTTAAAAATCACAAAATGAACGGTGGAATAATCATTACAGCATCACATAACCCGGCAGAGTACAATGGAATTAAAGTTATCTGGAGTGATGGCATTGAAATTTCTCATGAACAAGAAGCGGAAATTGAAAAAATTTATTTTGATAACAAAACCATTTTTGCCCCATGGAATAACCTAGGAGAACTAAAAGAAATATCAGGCATTAATGAGGAATATATTGCGGCAATTAAAAAGCACGTAAATACAGGAGAGATAACTAAAAAACAGTTTCACATTGTAGTTGACGCTGCAAACAGTGTAGGTGGATTAACTACGCCAACTCTGATGCGTGAGTTAGGCTGTAGAGTAACCAGTATAAATGCAAACATTGACGGTACCTTTCCTGGCAGAGACCCAGAACCATGTCCAGAAAGTTTAGGTGATTTAGCTGCAACCGTGAAGGCCATAGGTGCAGATATTGGAGTAGCCTTTGATGGCGACGCAGATAGATCAATTTTTGTTGACGAAAACGGTGAAATCTACATGGGAGATAAAACTTTTGCGGTTGTCCTAAAACAGTTCCTTCTAGAAAACAAGGGAGCAACTATTGTCACACCCGTAAGCTCATCAACCCTAATTAAGGATATCATAGACGCGTACGGGGGAAAAGTTGAGTGGACCAAAGTGGGCAGTGTAACGGTTTCGCAAAAAATGAAGGAAATTAATGCTAAATTAGGTGGTGAAGAAAATGGCGGAGTATTTTATGGACCCCACCAAGCGGTTCGAGACGGTGCTATGACCACGGCGTTGCTTTTAGAAATAATGGCGAAAACAGGTAAGAAACTCTCTGAACTTATTGCTGAACAACCACAATATTTTATTGAAAAAAGTAAAATTGAATGTTCCAACAAAAATAAAACAGCACTACAAACAAAAATTTACGAACAAGTCAAAAACGAAAATATCAGCACTATTGACGGAATAAAAATCTGGTTTAACGATAAAAGCGCCATACTAATTAGAGCTAGCGGTACAGAACCTGTTTATAGACTGTATGCTGAAGCAAAAAGTCAGGAGAGAGCGCTAAAAATAGTTGCAGAATACAGTTCAAAACTTAGAGAGTTACTTCAAACTCTTTAACACTTTAAGTCGCAAATAAAAAACGAAAAAAGGATGGCCAACATGCCTTCGGTATTAAACCTACAAGTACAAGATGTAGATTCAGAAGAAAAAAGAGCACAATATACAGTTAGCATAGTTGGCTGTGGGCGAATTGGAATGCTTTATGCAGACGCTTTTGCAGAAGCAGGTTACAAAGTTACATGTAACGATGAAAATCCAAACCTGATAAAACGGTTAACTAAAGCCAAAAACTGTTGTATAACACCTGAAATTGAAGAACGTTTAAAAAAACATATTGACACAGGTAATCTAACAACTTCAAACGTAAGAAAAAGCACAGTGGCACAAAGTGACATAATTATTTTAGCTATAAACATTAGAATTGACACAAAAAACAAGTCTGACACGTTAGAACTGGAAGGGGCATACAAACAGGTAGGAACTGCTCTAAAACAGGGATCACTTTTAATTTATGGAGGTAGCGGTGGATTTGGTTCCACAGAAACCCTGTTAAAAGAAACTCTTGAAAACACTTCAGGTCTAAAAGAGGGCAAAGACTTCCTTGTTGCATACAGTCCACTTTATCTTCCAAAAACAATGCCTATAAAAACTTTGAAAGATACTGATTTAATTATAGCCTCGTCAAACCAACAGAGTTTGGGTGTAGCAACTATAATTCTTGAAACATTAACCACTAAAGTTAAGCAAGCAAATCAAGTTAAACTTGCAGAACTTGCAACACTCTTCAAAGCAGTGCAACAGGATACCTGTACAGCATTAGCTAATGAGTTAGCAATTTTCTGTGAAAACACGGGGATGGATTATTTTAAAGTTCAAAAATTAATAAGTGATGAAAAATCAAATTTTTTTCCTGCTATTGAGGAGGAAGAAAACCGAAAAGAAACGTATTTGTTAATTGAAAGTGCAGAAAATCTAAATATAAAACTTCGACTTCCACAACTTAGTAGACAAATTAATGAAGAAAGAGTTAAACATGCAATTAATTTAACTCAAAAAGTTCTCCGCAGTTGCGGCAAAAGTCTACGAAGAGCAAAAGTGGCGGTATTGGGAACACCAAACCAAAATACTACAACGTCAAAATACATAGAGACGGCAACAGCTAAAGGCGCAAAAGTCGCACTATATGACCCGTTACTTGTAAAAAACGAAACACCCGATACAATGCCTGTCTTGAAAAAAAGCTTAAGTGAAACCGTAGAAGGTGCTGACTGTCTTGTAATTTTAACAGGTCAAGAACAGTTTAAACGATTAAACCTTAAAAGACTTAAAACAGTTATGAAAAAACCGGCAGTGCTTGTAGATTTAATCGGCATTGCAGAGCTAGAGAAAGTACAAGCAGAAGGATTCATATATTGTGGAATAGGAAGAGGAATGGATAAACCGTGAACAAACTTGGAGTAGCAGTAATTGGAACAGGCTTCTGGGGAAAAAATCACGCTCGAGTCTACAGAGAACTAGAAAACACAGATTTAATTGCAATTTGTGATGTTAACCCAGAACGCGCAAAAACTATAGCAGAACAATATGGAGCAAAAGCTTACACCAACAGCTTAGATATGCTAAAAGATCCTGAAATCCAAGCCGTCAGTGTATGCACATGGTCAACAAAACTAGCAGAAGAATCTCTTAAATGTCTAAACGCAGGCAAACATGTGCTTGTGGAAAAACCCATGGCCACAGACACAAAGCAAGCTCAAACACTAATAGATACAGCCAGAGCAAACGATTTGTGCCTCTCAGTTGGCTTTTTAATGCGTTTTATTCCAGGAATACAACAAATTAGACAAGCAGTGGAGACAAAAAAAATCGGAGAACTCGTCTCTGCAACAGCAAAAAGAGTTGCTCAATGGCCAGAAAGAATTGGAGATGTTGGTGTTGTAAAAGACACAGCTATTCATGACATTGATGTTATGTATTTTATTTCAGGTGAAAAACCGGTAAGTGTCTACGCTAAAATGGGCAACATGCGTCATCGTCAATTTGAAGATTACGCTCAAATCATGCTTACATACGAGAGCGGTAAAACAGCCTTTATTGAAGCTAATTGGTTAACACCGTATAAAATTCGCGCCTTAAATGTAACAGGAAGCGAAGCTATCATACGATTAGATTACAATAGCCAAGAATTATGGATTGAAAACGCCACAGAAACAGTGCAACCAAGAAGTTCTTTCAAAGAACCTTTGAAGACAGAATTAGAACATTTCACTGAATGCATCATAGAAAAGCAAACGCCTATAATTACAGGTGAAGATGGCTATAACGCATTAGAAATCGCTATGGCAGCTATGGAATCGTCAGCTAAAAATGCAGTAATAAAACTAGGTAAGTAAACAGATAAACTGTTTAACCCTTCAAATTGAAGGGTTTGCCTTCTTTTATAATGTTTTCGGGAACTAACTCTTTCCACTTCTTAAGAAAAGGCAGATCTTCAGCTTCCTTACGTAATTCGTCAGGAAGCATTTCAGGAATTTCATCACGAATTGGATACCATCTGTGACATTGGGGGCAAATAATTACGCCCTCAACAACTTCATCTTTTTCTTCAAATACCATTAAGTCAAGAGGATGATGCTTATCAATTGGGCAAGCGAGAATCTCCATTAATTTACGTTTCATACCAATGTCACATGTATAGTTAAAGCCTGTTACTATAAAAACTTGCTTGACGAACAGATACATAAATATCCAAAACTGTCTGATACCAATAAGGACCGACACTACGAATAACACGAGAAAAACCAAAACTATAACATATCCCTAAAGCATCCAAATGTTCAGCAACTTTTTGCCGCGTTTTCTCAATTGGATTTTCTCCTTTAGCCGCATGTTGAAAATCAAAAAAATGAATCCATCCACCAGTCGATTTTAAAGCCAGTAAAGCATAGGGTAAATATTCAAAAGCCAATTCAGGCAACGGCATTAAAACACGATCAGCAATTCCTTGTAGTTGCGAGTTAATGATTTCTTTTGAGTCACCCAACAATGGAATAACACAATTAGAAACCCCGTTAAGTCGCACGTTTTCCTTCATATACTCATACGCCGTTGGATTAACATCAATCGAGTATACTTTAGAACCAGAAGTTTTAGCAATCAATACAGAGAAACATCCAACGCCAGAGAACATGTTAACAACTACTTCATCGGGCATAACAAGGGCAGGTATTCTTTTATGCTCAAATAAAAGTCGTGGAGAAAGATAACACCGCTCAATGTCAACTCTGAAAAGACAACCGTGCTCTTTATAGAGGGTAACCGTGCGGTTTTCACCAGCTAAAAATGATAATTGACGAACTCTAAAATCGCCCTGCACAGCACTAATTTGCATAAAAACTGCTTTAATTTTTTTAGAGTAAAGTTTCATTATTTCATCGGCAACTTTTTTGGCAGTCTCTACATCGCCATTTAACGTTTTGATAACAGCTATATCACCTATAATATCATAAGAATTGCAGATATTAACAGAATTCTCGGTGGTTACCTGTGCTTTTAGTCTTCGTCGCATTTTTATTTCTTTATCTATTGGAAACGTTTAAAAGTAAAATGCTTTTCTTTGTAAGGAGGTCTTTCTAATGGAAAAATCAGGAATTGTTTATGAATGTATGCGGTGCGGATCACGCGTTCCGTCTGAAGAATTAGAACTTCGCGGCGGAGAAACAAAATGTATTATTTGCGGTTACCGAATTTTAAAGAAAGTAAAACCACCAGTAGTTAAAAGAGTTCAATCACGCTAAAATAGGAAAAAGGCTCGTTCGACTGCTGATAGTAAACCAATTTTTTAAAAAATCATGTATCCATAATTAGCATACAAGTTTTGAAGTGTGTTTTTTCATTACTGTTTGAGCCTGTTTAAGTACGCAAAAATAATAGACCTTAGTCTTTATTATTTTTGACGTTTTTAATGGGGATTTATGAGTGCTTATTTGATTTTTCAGACAGTTAGAGTACCAGATATACGAAAATTAACTATACCACACACACTATATCAGTCATAACATCATAATACCTAAGACGATTCCTAAACTCCTCCCCAAACACACGAAACTTTTTAACACGGCTATTAGTATGCTCCACAACAACACGAGCAGACGCTAAAACCTTATTAAACAACTTTTGCTCCAAATCAAGTGGTTCTGC
>WQSY01000078.1 GCA_009787585.1 Candidatus Bathycorpusculum sp.
GTACTGCTTATGCTGAGGGTGTGTGCATGGTTTTAGGTTTTATGAGGTTAGTGTGGGTGAGAAGTTTTTGGAGTGTGTTTTGGTTGGTGGGGATTTGGGGTATGTTGGAATTTTAAGGTTGCATAAAAATAGTTGTATACCTAACACTACAACGGATAGAGTTTGGAATGTGTTATTTATGTGTGTAGAGCAGTTGTTTTTTGGTGGGTATTGTTAAGAAAAAGTTGTTCTGTGTCATGTTTTTATGGGTAAGTCATGTCGTGATGGATGCGATTTAAAGTAGCGTTCGTTGCAGTGCTAAGAAGAAGCCTAAGGGTGGAGTGTTGACTTTTGAGGAAAAAGCTGAAAATAGGCGCCTTGCATGTATTAGAATTCTAATTGAGCATCTTAATGCCAAGAAGGTGTTTAGGTTGTAGCTAACAGATGTCGTAATTGTCGTAAGCGGTTTGGGTTGCGAATGGCTTTGATTTGTGGTGTAATTAACTTTGAAAACAAAAACTAAATCTGAGGAGGTCTAATATTTTGTAGCAATTTCTAAGCATGTTTTTTACAGAATTCTTTGAAGAGTATTGTCAATAATGACTCCAATGACAAACAAAATACTGAAGTATGTATACCAAAAATGATTTGGCCATAGAGGATGTATAAGCAACTTTGTAATGCAACCCATTCCTAATGTAGCAGCTACACCTGCAGCAATTGTTTGTTGTATTCTTTTAACTATATAATATGACCTATGTTGATATAGTTATTTACAGGATTTATAACAGCTTTTATGAATAATAACAGTTGCGATCACAATATTGGCAAAAATAATAATTGGTGCCAAAAATGTGACAGACTCACCCACTTGTAGAGCCAACCAAATAATTGATATAGCAAGCAAGCTATGCACAATACTAGCAGGACAGATGCTTGTTTTATATTCATGTCTTCAACTCCAAAATAAGTTTATAGATAAGTTCATGTACACACAACTTCATATAACGTTCGCACCGTTAACCTTACAAAAAACAATCACAAAAGAAAAGCATCAAAAACAACTCCACCACACAACAACACAAATATTTTTGAAAAAAAAAAGTTTACAACACAAAGAACGTTAAACAAGCATTTTTTGTTAAAAGGACATTTTTTTGAACATATGAAACCTTAACTCCGCAAAATAGAGAACATATTTTCACATATGTCTGTTTTCTGCCTCTTTTATGCTTATAACTCGCATTCAGCAGTTCGGGAAAAAAATAAGTTGATTTGTTTATATTACGGGTTTTTACAAGTTTTTAGTTATTTATGCGATGTTTTTCTTATTTTTTGGATATTTATCGAGAGGTAATTCATTTTTGCCCGTTTTTGGTCAAACTGCTGAATGTAAGTTATAAAGTGTTTAAAACCTTATGGGACATGGATAACATATCCCTACATGGATTATTTTGCATATCCTATAGAATAGCCTGAAATACATTTATAGGTATGAAAAACGTTGCAAATTAAACGTAAATAAGAAACATATTCCCTATTTGACAGAGTTAAGATTAAAAAATGTAGTGTTAAATTTGTTGTTGCTGTAGACATGTTTGTTTAAACTGTTTATCAGATGGTGCCCTAAGCTATGGGTGTGGCAAAGTTTTTTCTTCATCTTTTATGGTGATGATGGTGGGTGTAGCGATAGTGATACCTGCTTTCTTGAGCTCTACGAGCATATTGCTGATGAGCTCACTTTTGACTTGTACAAGTCGATTGCACTCGTTAGTGTACGCATTGAGTTCATAAGTTATTGCGTAAGCTCCCAGTTCACGTAATAAGACAAACGGTGCTCTATTTGGGGGCGATAGAATTCCAGTGGTTTTCGTGGCGGCTTCAATGAGTGTTTGTTGTGCATACTCTTTGTCAACATCATAGCCTAAGGTTACAGGTACGTTGAGGGCAACTTCGCCCATGGCGCTAAAGTTGTGAATTTCTTTGCTCATAGCCGTCAAGTTGGGGATGCTTATGATTTCATCGCGTATATTTCTTATATGGATGAAAAAGAAACCGCAATCAACGATGTCGCCATAGATGCCGTCGATTTCCACGCGGTCACCAACTTTGAATTCGTGAGTTCCTCCTAAAATGGTGTAACCTAAAACATTGCCCAAAACGCTAGAGGAGAATAGGCCTAAAATGAAGGTTAGCATTATAACTAGGCCATTTCCAAGAATGTCTGCAAACCATGTTCCGACGAGTTCGTAGGCCCAAATTAGAATAAGTAATCCTATTGTGATGATGTATATAGTGTAGGTCAGGTATTGAGTGACGGATTTATTGGCTTTTTTTACGTAGTGGGTGTCGTGAACTATTTTGCCAAGGGCGGGTGAAACTGCGATAAGAATAACGGGTATGATTATTTTTTTGGCTAATGATAAAAAGAACCATGCGCCAAAAGATAAAACTATGCTCTGTAGGAAGAAATAAATTTTTGCTTGAGTTGATTCGTTTCCGAAAGCTTCGAAGGCACCTAAATTGTAAGTGACTGTCAATAGGATAAATGCTATGACAAGTATGCAGACCCGAATTACTATCCAACTTAGGTATTTGCCTACAATGGCAACGGTTCGCCGTTTTGCTTGCCGGGTTAACATGAATCTCTATTGTATTTTACAGTTGTGGACATATTTAAAATTTTGGTAATCGTAAACGTTTAATCATTAAGTTTATTTTCCATTCATAATTATCATAACAACAACTATTATTACAAAAACACGTCAATCATATGTTTGTAAAACCTTACACAATTGATCACCCGCCACCATAACTCTACACATTTAATCAAATATTTGTCGGAAAATACCTATAACACATAAACACCACGCCACTAGTTGAACTACCTATACCTTTTTGACCAAATTCAACCCCTAACAACATGTTCAATCCGTGACAACTATTCTAACAACTTTTTACTACATTACGCTGTAACAGACCGTCTAATTCATTAATTCTTGTTTTACAGAATTTACAGACTAACATAGCGACAAATCCATAGTACACGATTGTTTAAGTAAGTTGTTTACTGCAATTTAACAGAAAAACAGGCCACAAAAAAGGGTTAAAAACACGAAATATACACACTATAAGTGACTAACAAAAAACATCTAAGCGGAAATGGCGAAGATACTCTCACTAATAGAGCGTTAAATGTGTGTTTTCATTTTATCGGCAATTACATTTAACTGTTTATGATCAACAATTTCTAGCTCTCCGGGTGATTTTATTTTTTGCCCCAAATGCCTTGGTATAACATGGACATGTAAATGAAATACTTCCTGATTTGCTGCTCGACCATTATGTTGACTTATGTTTATTCCGTCAGCGCATAGTGCCTGCGTAGCAACGTCTGCTACCAGTTTAGCTACCTGATGGACCTTTCCCAAAAGTTCCCCCGGTATATCCAAAATACCCTCATAATGCTCCTTAGAAATAACTAACGTATGACCCTCACATACAGGTTTAATGTCCAAAAACGCCAATACAGAGTCATCTTCGTAAATTGTACTTGAAGGTAACTGTTTTTGAACTATTTTACAAAACACACATTCGCTATTAAATTTCAAGTAGTTCACCTAATATATTAGCAGACTACACTCTCAAGTTTATATTTTATGCCACACTTAACACGCAAAAACCCTTTTAACACAAAAAAGTCTAAAAATATAAAATAGAAAAAGTTGAGCATTACCGTTTTAGGGTTTATAATTTTTGGTATCAAGAGTGTAAAAGTTATTTCCGCCGCCATGATAAACCATGTGTGCACGTTTAACATCGTAACTATCTGTAAACATTCCTAAATCAGCATATGCCTCTACAATTTTCCCTACAAATATCGTATGGTCACCTGTTTGAATTTGATCTTCAACAGTGCATTCAATATGTGCTAGACATTCTAGTATTGCAGGTGCCTTGACACTTTTACCTGGAATAGGTGTTAAATTTGTTTTTTTAAACTTATCAAAGCTTCTACCACTAAATGTTCCACAAGCCATGACACTTTGTAGCTGCTCAATGGTTGGAATATTTATGATAAATTCTTTTGATTCTTCAATTAAACTATGCGAATGTCTCTCAGGTGCAAGACTTATTGCAACAAGAGGCGGTTTTTGACTAGTAGGCATAGCCCACGCCACAGTGGATATATTAGGTTTACCCGACTTGCCCATACACGAAACAAGCACAGTATGCATCGGATGCAAAAGACGAGAAGCTGACCCATAATTTACAGTAACCTTAGAGGACACAACATTTAACTCCTTCATTAAAAAATACACTGGGTCTTTTATTTCTGTTATCTTTTACTGCTAAAAAATCAACATAGACATCTATTCAAATCAAGGGATCAATATTTGTAGTATAAAACAGGTAATAAATTTTGCAGGTAACGGAGTTAACGTTTTATGTGGTATTGTTCTATAGTGTCTTTGGCTTTTTCGCGACGTTCTCTGTGTGCTTCTAAAAACTTGTTGAGTTTTTCTGCTATATCTTTTTTACATTCACCGCAGAGCATTTCGCCTGTGATACATTTATGTTCACGTTCTTTTAGTTTGGATAGGTCTTCTTCAAAGAGGTAATGGTAGTATTGGAATATACTGCATATAGCGGGGTTTGCGCCGGTTTTGCGTTGTTCTGCAGCGGTGGGTTTACCGCCTGTGAATGCTCCCCAAATTTTCTTTTTAACATCGTCTGGTTGGTCTATGGTAAATATGCTGGTCTCAGGCATGGAGGCGCTCATTTTTCCGTTGGTGCCAAGTCCGGGTAGGAAGCGGCAGTGGATTTGAGCGGGTTTGCAGTAGCCGAGTTTTTGAGCAACATCACGGGTTACTCTCCAGTAAGGATCTTGATCTATGGCTGCAGGTATAAGAGCGGGTACGTTTTCGCCTGTAAGTTTTTTGTGTATAAAGCAGGGGGCTGCTTGCAGTGCAGGCCAGTATACCCAGCCAATGTTTGTGCTGTCTTGAAAACCAAAACTGCTCCTAGCAGTACTATACGTTATACGTTTAGCAACTTTTAGAGATATATCATATAATAAGTCAATATCTTTAGTGTTATAAATAATAAAAGTGTCCTCAGGTTTAAAACCTAGAGCTATTAGGTCTAAAGCGTTTTCATATGACCATTTACTTGTCTCTCCAAGATCACGCTCATCGTTAACTAAATATTTTTCATCATCTGTTATTTGAAAATATAGACGAGTCTTAAATTTCTGCTGCAGATGAAGCGTAAACATCCAGGGAACAAGGTGACCTATGTGCACAGGACCTGAGGGACCTCTGCCTGTGTAGAGAACAAATTTTGTGCCTTTATCATAAAGATCTAAAACAGTATCTAAATCACGGTGACTAAAGAAAATCTTACGTTCCAATTGCAAATGCAGCTTACCTGTATGCGCTCCTACACGGTTAAGAAGCTCAGACGTTAATGGTTGAGTACCAAATTCCTTTATCAGCTTATCGTAGTCAACTTTACCTTTTACTTCCCAAGGCGTAACAACCATATCGTTATTATTATTGTTATTATCGTTTGCGACCAGTGCTGCCGTCTTTATCACCATGTAAAGAAAAAAGTTTTTGAGTTAATAATATCTTTGCTACAGTTTCTAATTAATTGGTCGCCGCATTACACCGCCAGTTATTCTTTTGTATTTGTAACCGTTATGTTCAATCCATTCCATAAAAGACACCTCACGCGTTACACGTAAAATGTCTGAGGGCAACTCTGCATAGTTGGTATATGAACAAAACTCGTATGGAATGGGCGTATCACCCTTATGCTTAGGCTTGGGTATACGCGCTTCCCAAATACCTCCTCCCTCTGTAACGCCTGCTACTACTGCAGCAGATGTTTGAGTGGGTTTCTCATCATCATTTACTGAGGAGGTTATTAGAGGGGTTGTTGCTATTACATAGCCTTCTTGTGGACAATATGCTTTGCCATCTATTAGCAGTTTTCGTAGCGTTTTTTGATCTTCAACCTCATGCACTTTAGTTAAAGTACTAATCTGCTTCAAAATTGCTGTTTCTAGCTCGCTCATAAAAGATCTCACAACATAGAAACTATAGCCTAGTTATTATTATGTATGCGTTTGAACATCGCTTTACCTGCGCCGTGTTTTGTAGATATTCTTTAAAATAGAATACTTTTCTTTCGCATATCACACTGTTGAGTTGATGAGTGCACATATGGCGGAGTAATACTGAAGGCGAAAACTTGTGTAAAAAACTGGGCTTGACAATGCTAATCCAAAAATAACCTTCAGTCAAACTAGCTCTCTAACCACGAAAGTTACAGCTTAAAAATTGCTAGCTAATGGGCAAATGTTTTGTTTTTGCAATAGTATCAGTTATTGCCAGCAATATTGGCGGCATGGTAAAAACGCTGAAAACTCGCGTATATTTTGGCGATTTCGCTTTTTTTACTATTTTCAAGTCACCACCATTTTGAAGGTACCCTTTAAGAAACGCCTCTGTTATAGTTTCAGCGATTCCATTATTTGAAAAAGGTTGTAAATAGTGCCCTGCATAATATAAAAATTCAGCTATATCCCAGGTTTTATCACCGTCCTGTGTTGCTTGCTCAAAATCTAACAAATAAATTACACCGTCTTTATTTATCATAACGTTTTCAGGTTTTGTATCACCTAAAGTCATACCGTACTGATGAAGTTTAGCAAATAATTTACCAACAGTTTCAATATGGACAAGCTCGGAACTGGTTTTTGCTCTTTGAGGTTCGGCATCTAGACGTTTTATTAAATGACTCAAGTCTTCACCGTCTATAAACTCCATAAAAACTAGCCGTTCAGGATTACTGACATACAAAATTTTAGGTACATTAAAACCGCGCGTACGTAAAAATTCACTGGTTGCACATTCTTTAGCTAAACGAGCTTTTCCTGAAACAGCGAAGGCTCGGGCGCCAAAAGACCAAAGAGTTAGAGGAAACCATTTAAAGCCAGACCAGTCTTTAAAACGCTTAATTACAATTTTACACTCAGCATTATCCACTTGAGCACTTAAAAGATAAATATCATTTAATACACCCCCAATTGCTTTAATAGTCATATTCTCAGGTTCTTTATTTGGAAACATTTTTTTAGCAAAAATAGCACTATTTACTTTATCAGCCAAAGAAACAAACCCGTTAGAGGTGGGCACAAATATATATTTTTGAGGATCAAACGTAGGACTATTAGCATTAAGGTCTGTTTGCAGAAAAGACATGTTGAATTTTTGAGTTTTAAAAAATGTTTGAGCATTTTGAAGAGTTATGTTTAATATTTTTGGAAAAAGACCAAACATAGACGTAAAAAGAGCACGTGGAGCACTTTTTATTAGATTAGTAAACCAAATACGCCGTTTTTGACTTTGCAGAACAAACTCTTTAGATACAACATAATAACCGTTTATATGAGTAACTATCCGAACGGCTTCTAACTGTTGAAGAGCATCTTTATAACTGTCAAGTTTTCTTTCGTCATCAGTTAAGGTGTAACCTTCAAGTATATTAGATATTTCATAATCCAATAGAGGAAAAATTCGCAGACGCTTAAGCACTATTTCATAGAGAAAAAATTGTGGCTTAATCTGCATATGATAAATAAGCTCAGGATAACCAATAGAGAGATTTTCTATAGACTCCAAAATTAACCGCTTTTTTAAAATTATCTCTTGAACATAAAGATAACGTTCACCCTGAAAACTTTGATAAGGAAAAACAAGTTTACTAGCAATAGCCTCCCCGAGAAAACCGCGATCTATGTCACGTTCAAAAATCCATTGATCCACAACAAAAATAATTACATTACGACCATTAAGAAGTTTAACATAACTTAACATTTTTGGTCGAAAACTTTTAACAACCGCAACAATTTCAAGAACAGCCGCACCATTCTCAACACGTTTAGGATAAATATCAAACAAACTAACAGCAGTGACCTGTGCGGAACCAACAGTATGATACACCCAATATAAGACCAACTGTTTTAACTCCTTTAACTCTAACGCACTAAGAGACACACAATCACCTATAACTAAGAGAACCGCTACATCATATAAAAATGGTACAATTAACTAATTAACTTGTCTAACTAAAAAAGAAACTATTACAACAACAATTCTAACGCCTCAGCTCTACGTAGAAAAAACACAACAGTAAAACTTTTCAAACAATTTACGGCCAAACCGATTTACAAAAATTCAAACTCAAATTACTACATCTCCAACAGTATAACAAGTAACTTGTATTAATTGTTTACCAAACAGAAAAAGACAGCAAAATATTGTATGACATCTAAGATAGATGAAAAAACTAATTTTTATTGCGATGCGTTTATTGCTTACTAAATTAAGTACTCCTTTGGGTTGGCGAGTTGGTGTGTGGCTTTCGGGCCCAATTATTGGTCTGAGGAAACTCCGCCCACATGTAGAATTGCAATACCTCTTGGGTGTAAAGCGAGAGCTTTGGCAACGGAGCAGAAACGACACGTCCATTTGATGTTAACAAATGAGGCATCCTAAAATGCTGATTAGTCAATTTGGAAGCGATGAAACGGCCGTCCTGCAAGTGGAAAGGGCAAACAGACGCTGATGACTCTCTACAAGAGGCGCGGGTAGCCCGATTAGTCGAATGCCACAAAATAAACAAAAGGCGGGTTACGTCCAAGACACCAACCCAATACGAAAATAACATATAAAAAACACATTTTTTGAGAATTCTTTTTAGTTAGACCTTTTCATTGAGTTAAATGTTGACAATCATGGACGATGTGACAAAGGCCGTATACTGTTTATGCATCATTTGTTAAATGAAAAACAGCACCGGCTGTATTTGGCAACGGAGGCTAACGGGCTGGGTCATGGCGGGTTAGAGGCTGGTCATAAGTTAACTGGGCACGTCAAACGCATGAAAATTTAGTGAAAAAGTCAGACCAACTGTTTTAACCGCCAACTGAATAAATAGATAAAAACACAACTAATAAAATTTATTAAATCTAGTATCACACTAGCCAATACTATGTCATATTTATAACTAACAAACACAACACATTGCACACAATACAACAAAAACAAACACACACGAACGATATACTAGAGAACCTAAAACTAACAAACCAAACAGACCTAAAACAAAAAAACAAAACAAAACACCCCCTAAACAAAAATAATTGGTATAGCGTTTTTTGCCATGACAACAGGCACAGACAACTTTGTAGACATAACCGCCTTTGCAGACATACACCACAAACAACTACAACAAATCTTCCCCCAACACCAAACCACCCCCACCCACAACACCACCACACACACCTTTACCATACTAACCCC
>WQSY01000079.1 GCA_009787585.1 Candidatus Bathycorpusculum sp.
TTTCGTTTAGAGGTTTGTGAATTTAGAAAACAGTTATTTTGGACAAATAGAAAAGTCTAACACGAGACATGTATGTTAATTATGGATACATGGAAAAAAAATAATCCACAACACAAACACAAAACAATTTCAACAAACACAAACAACCTATTTTACTCAAAAATAAACTAACCCTCTCCTCTCTCCCAACTTAGCGATCGTCAATAAACAAGTTTTACACTTTTTTGGAAACTTTATGGAGCAACAACATGCCTACGTCGAAGTAATGTAAACTTTAATTTCCGACACTTCCTAACACCTGCCATCACACCCCTCCAAACAATATTTCCCTCTCGCAAAAAAATAAAACACAAAACAAACAACCCTTTAATTTACGCCCTAACTTTTGTTACAAACTCAAGCTCTAAACTCCACATAACAACTTTTCCAAAACGATACCTTTTGCTCTGTTATAACAAAGTTTATTGGCATATTTTGTTTCTAAGCTGAGTTGCACAATGTTGCATAACCTTATAAATAGGTATGTTGCTTTTAAAAGCGGAGTTTACTGCTTTGTTTATTCACGACGTTTTTGGCGTTATTTACGCTCCTTACAAAACATTTAAAAGAATTGTTCAAAACCCTAAATATTTGGCTATAGCCTTTATAGTTTTACTTTTTGTCTCCCTACAGACCACTTATTACTATAGTTATTACTCAAAAGTAAACCATGAACAAACTATGCCTCCTTTAGCAGAATTATGTGCTCTTACAGCAGCAACAGATACAGAGCTTGACAAAATATTCCCAGCTCAGGTAAGTAAGCCATGGACTACTTCTCAGGGTGCAGCTATAACAATAAATGATGATGACTATATTGAACAAAACTTTTACGCAAATAACAGTTTACAATTCACTCTCTATAATAGTAACAGTTTATCTGCAACCCTTGAACGGTCTGGATACAGTGCAAACTGTGACCCTGATGGTTTTACAAGTCTAAGCCTGAGCATGAAACAAGGCTCCCAAGAGGCTGCACTGCCAACAAAAGGCACCCTAACCCTTTACACTGCAAATAGCACCTCAAACTATTTCACCTGTGATATAACCCCCATGATTAAAAACAATAGCTATGACAAATGGAATAACTTGACAATAGCTGTGGGTTCCTCTGCTGAATGGCAAAGTACCGGCACCCCTAACTGGTCAGATGTAACTGGTTTAACACTTGAACTATCCTTTCCCGAATCTTCAAACATTGACGTTTTACTGCAGGGCATATTTTTCCGCGGCCAATATCTAACACAAATCAACGCCTTGGGCATTGGATCATTCTTTGGATATGTGGCCTACTCTATTGTTATACAAGTAGCCTTCCAATGGCTAATTCTAACAGCTATAGCTTATGTACTTTTCAAATGTTTCAAAGCAACAAATGTTGCTTGGCGCCCTCTCTTTATCGTAATGGGCTTTACAATCATGGCTCTTGTTATAATCGCCGCAATAGGCATACTAAGCACTTTTGCATTACAAACAGTGTATTACCCCTATGATTTTCCACCCTATGGCGCGCTAGTGTATCCTGAGGCTTTTGTTAACACTGCCGCCCCCGCATCGCAAATAGCCTATGAAAGTATAGTTGTTGAAACAAATACTTACACCACAGTTACAACTGCAATTAACGTGTTTATGTACATGCTGCAGGTAGCAATTGTCACATTTGCAGTAAAGGCAATCTCTGGCATTTCATATGTAAAACGCACACTCTCAACTGTAGCTGATGTTGAAACATCAGAACTAATAACTGAAGTTCCTGTTTCAGAATTTTCATACGTAAAAAGCATACTTATCGCAGCGATCACAGTAGTGCTATCCACTTTGCTCTTAGTATTGCTCTCATATATGAACCTCTTCTAAACCCATATATGAACTAACAAAATAAAAATCATTTCCATTTTTTACTTCTCAAAAATGTCACAGTAAACATTTGCCGTTATGAATTACATTTTCGTTTTTATGTTGCAAAACTATGATGTGATTGAAGGGTGTAAAATGGTTTTGTGAAATTTGGATTTTTTGTAACTCTAAAATAGGTGAGTGATTACTTTTCATTTTTTCTGTTATTTTTGGGGTGTTTGTAATCATTTAATTTCTATGCTGTGCTTGTTTGGTTGTAAGAAAAAAATTAAATATTGCTTTGTTATTTCTTATTATTTGTTGGGATGGTTTAAGCGTTAAGCTTTTTAAGCCTGAACAGTAGGTTAAAATGGATACTAATAGGTGAAAATAGTTGAGTATGGAAATAAAAGATCTCCGTGATGGAGCTAAACGTGTTAATGTTGAAGCTAAGGTTGTAGAAAAAGGCGATGTGCGCGAGGTAAGGTCAAAATTTGGTGATGCAACATATCGAATAGTTGACGCTATTGTTGCAGACGAGACAGGTAGCATAAAATTAACTCTGTGGAATGAGCAAATCGAGCAAGTTAATGTCGGTGATAACGTAAAAATTGAAAACGGTTATGTTACAAGCTTTAAAGGCGAAGTACAGCTAAATGTTGGTAAATTCGGTAAATTAACCATAGGTTAAATTACTATACTTTTTATTTTTCAACTTTTACCTTGGATTGTGCTTTTATTTTTTATGTACTGTGTGTTTTTGAATGTTATTGTCTTGTATTGTAGTTAAAATGTGAAAGTTAGTTTAAATAAAAAATTAATTTGACTTGAATTCAATGTTGATGTATGTATTGAAGTTGTAGATTATATGTGTTCTATGGTTTGTTATTTGAAGTTTGTTGAATTAGGTTTGGTGTTTTGTGAGTGGAATTCTATGTGTTTTATGTAGAGTTTTGCTTGTTTAGTTGGTTTAGTTGAGCTTGTTTTAGTGTTGGTGTTTTTTGTGTTTGTGTGGTTGTTTTTTGTTGGGGTTGAATGTGTACCTTTTAAATTTGGTTTTTAATTCTTTTAATTATTATTTTATAAATATTGCTTATGATTCTTTTACATGCTATTTCTTATTGTTATTTTGATTTTTATTTTTGTTACCTGTATGGTATGTATTTATTAAGGTTAGCTGTATTCAGAAATTGAAAATGGTGCGTTAAATCTGTGGGGCTATTATTAGAATCAGAATGTTGTTTTTATATGAGAAATAGTAATTTATTACTAAACTTAAGCTCTTTATGTTGTTGGGCTGTATCTGGATGAGAAAGACTATATTTAAAAAACTTGAAGCACAGGGACTAATTGCTAATTATAACAGGTTACGTAAGAATCTACCGCCTAAACTTCCAGAACGCGTATTTATCTGGGATGAAACTTTTCGCGAAGGAATTAAGGCGCCAACAGTCTACTTAACTTATGTTGAGCAAGTAAAACTTGCAAAACTAATGGACGAATCAGGCATAGCTATAATAAATGTTGGTTTTCCTGCCCTTTCCGAGGAAATAAAACGTGCTGTTAGTAGAATAGTTAACGAAAGCTTTGAGCATGCAAAACTTACCGCTTCCGCTGAACCCACTAAACAGAGCATAGATGCCTGTTTAGAATGTGGTATAAAAGAAATTACCCTTGAATCACCAATTAACGGATTAAATATTCAATACCGATATAAATTAACAAAAAAACAGGCACTGCAACGAATAGTGGAATCTATTACTTACTGCAAAGACCATGGAGCAAATGTAAACTTTATGCTCATGGACGGCACAAGAACCACTATTGAAGACATACTCTTAGTACTACAACAAGCCGCAGACGCCGGCGCCATACGCCTTGGCATTGCTGACTCTGTTGGATTTATCAGACCTCTATCAATGCGATACTTAATGTCTCACATACGCGACGGATTATCCGACACTATAAAAAAGAAAATTCCCATATCTATTCATTGCCACAACGATTTTGGCCTAGCAACCGCCAACGCTTTAGCTGCTATGGAAGAAGGTGCATCATACATACATACCTGTATAGCCGGATTTGGCGAACGCGCAGGTATAGCTCCCTTTGAAGAAGTCGTAACTAGCACTGAATTACTCTACAATATTGACACAGGTATAGACTTAGGCAAAATCGCGCGCATTTCACAATCAGCTGAAAAAGCCTTCGCCCTGCCTATACAATTCCATAAACCTATCATAGGTGAAAACATTTTCGCCCATGAAGTCGAAGAAGACGTTGAAGAAATGCTAGCCCATCCGCTAGTTTTTGAACCCTTCCCTCCTGAAATTGTTGGACGCGAAACCACCGTTTTCATAGGTCGAAACACTGGTCAAAACCTAATTCAAGAAATGCTAGAAAAAGCAGGCATTCGAGCCTCCCCTAGACAAATGGATGAACTCTTCCGACGCATAAAAGGTCCTCATGAAGGCTTAGATAAAGGTGAAGCCCAAATGACCTATTATCAGGTAAAGAAACTAATGAAAGACTTACAAAAAGGCTATGCTATGGATGAATTCTGGCGCCTCGTAGAACAAGTAACACGTCAAAAACCAAAAATGTTCGCTGACAAAAAAGTTGTGCCTTAACTTAAACCTAAGTCTTTCTCTATTTTCTCTATTTCCTCAATGTTTAACTGCCTTGGATAATTATACAATGGACCTTTAACTTTTTCATTATAAAACGGTCTGTTACAATTAGGACATCCTGATGTTTGAAACGGCACTCCCCCCTCCTCTCTAACTATATTTCTCAACACCTCAGGGGCTAATCCATAGGAAACAATTTTTCCCTCTGCATCAAAGTGCATATATTCTACACGCGTCATACCCTGCACCAGTAAGTACCGTGCAAGTTGCACTCGCCTATAAGACACAACACAGGGCTGCGGCCATTGCTCAAATACCGTGCCTCTAACAGGTGTAAACGCAAATATAGCCGGTAAAACCTTTTTATCAACACACCATTGAATCAAATCTACAATTTCCTTTTCAACTTCCCCTAACCCCACAATTAAATGTGTACTAACTTTGCCTGCCCCAAAAATTAACACCGCCTCCTCAAGAAGACTACGTACATGAATCCAACTATAAACACTTCCAACATTAGCACCTTTAACTTTGTAAAAAATTTCCTCCGTTACAGCATCTAATGCAATCCCAACACGATCCACCCCAGCGTTTTTTAAACCTAAAATATCCTCTCTATTAAACGGTTGACAAGACACTGAAACCTCAACTGTGGGCTGATGCCTTTTAATCTCTCCCACTAACGCCTCAATATGCAAAAATACTTCTAAAACATTTAACGCCTGTATGCAAACACGTTTAACTTTACCCTCTATAACTGCAGTATTTAACGCCTCTATTACCCTAAAAGTTGGAAAACTAGGCCATGTAACCCTTGCAAGCCTCTCAGCATGCCCTTTACTGTCCCTAGCCTGAGGACAAAAACTACAATTAGCACGACATTTCCCCTCTGCAAACATCATCAAATATGCCGACGTAGGCGACACATCCATTTTTCCCTCTTTAAATAAACCTAAAAGCATAGCTGTACCTAAGGAAACACGTATTTTAGAGGGCACATCACCGATAGACACAAACATGGTAACCGTAAAAGAAACCTCCTCGCAGAGTTTATGGCTTTTGAATACTTGATACGTACTCTAAAATAGGTTATAGCATATTTGTAAACTTTAAATTCTGCTTTCTACTTTAATATTAAATGAGAATCTCTATGTCGGCACAAAATTTTGTAAAAGATATCTATATTGAAGGGATTAGCAACACAGTTAATGAAAATGACACCTTATCTAAATGTCTAGAATTTTTCAAAACAGAAATGCCACCCGTATTAGCTGTTCTAGACGCTAACGACAAATACACAGGCGTAATTGCTAGACGCTGGGTCTTAAGATCAAGACTTGACCCCGCATCAACTAAAGTAAAAAGTTTAATGCGACGCGCCCCAAAGATTTCTCCTGACACTGACCTATCTAGAACCGCAAAACTAATGATAGAGAGCGGCACAAGACAACTACCCGTTTTTGAAAACGAACAACTTTTAGGATTTATAACAGATGAAAACATTATAAACGCCGCTGTACGCCAAGAATGGGGCAAAAACAAAGTAAGCAGCGTTATGACCCGCGCACCATACACCATAGACGCCCACCGCTCCGTAGGCGCTGTACTAAACCTGTTTAGAGAACACGGCTTCTCCCACGTCCCCGTCATGGACGCAGGCAAAATTGTAGGCATCATTAGCATACGTGACATTTTAGAGAGAATCTTTCAACCCAACGAACGCCAAACAACCGGCGACCGCGCAGGCGAAAAAGTTGAAACCTTTAGCATACCCGCCCGAGGCATAATGAGCAAACCCGTCATCACCGTTGAAGCCGACACAAACCTACGCGAAGCCGCAAAAAAAATGCGCGACTACAACGTCTCCTGCCTAGCAGCAACCCTAAACGACCGATTAGTAGGCATAATAACCAAACTAGACTTTCTAGAACCCATATCACAGCTAGAAACAACAACACCAAACCTAACCATACAATTTAGCGTAAAAGACACAAGAATAACCCCTGACCAACAAGCCTACATGATAGACGAATTCGACTCATTTACCCGCAAATACCAAGAAGCCTTCAAAATAGGAACCCTCTTTGTATACATAAAAACCCACGGCGCAGCCAACACACGCGAAAAACCACTAGTACACTGCAGACTACAATTCCGAACCCCAAAAGGCACCTTCGTAAGCTCAGACGAAAGCTGGGGCATAGAACCAACATTCCGAACAGCCCTAGACCGCCTAGACCGCAGATTGCTACGAAGCAAAGAACTCTTAGCATACAACCCAAAATACGCAAAAGACTACCTACACAAAATGGGCCTACCCGAAGACGAACTCTAACACAACAAACCTTCTTTTTACCCTCACTAAAGACGACCAACATAAACACCGGTTTTGGGACAATATTACTTGTGCCAGTTTTCCCTTGTGATTATGTCTTATAAACCGCTTAGCACTACAACGAACAGGGTTTGAAATGCAATGTTTGTGGGGTAGACCAGTTTTTTTGAGGTGCATTGTTGAGGAAAAGTTATTCTGCGTCATGTTTTCATGAGCAAGACAAGCCATGATGGATACGATTCAAAGTAGTGTTCTTTATAGTGTTGGGAATTGTTACTGAATAAGTATTCAGTTATTGTAATGATGTTCATAGATTATACGTTATATCAAATGTGTCCTGTGGACATTATTTAGTAACGATTCCTTAGGTAGGTGATATTTTGTGAGGTTGGCGTTTTATGTGTTTGTTGTAAATGTTTTGCTGCCGTTAGGGTTTAGTTTTGAAATTCCTAGTTCGTTTTTGATTTCGTCTAGTTGTGTGTTGTTAAATATGGGGCCGTCTTTGCAGACTCTGTATTTGCCTATGGTGCAGCTGCCGCATAGGCCTATGCCGCATCGCATTAGGCGTTCTAGGCTTGCTTGTAGGGGTTGTTTGTGTTTTTGTGTTGTTTCAAAGATTTTTTTAACCATGATTTCTGGGCCGCAGGTGTATATGGCGTCAAATTTTTCTTGGCTTAAAAGCTCTGTTAATGGCTCTGTAACCACGCCTTTGTGGCCATGGGTTCCATCGTTTGTGGTGGTGATTAATTTTCCTTCTTGGCAAATTTTGAATAGATGTTCTGTAAATAAGAGCTCGTTTTGGGTTCTAGCGCCCACTATAAATGTTAGTTTTTTGGGTTTAATTGTTGCTAGTCCCGTTTTTGCTAAAAATAGTAGAGGGGCGGTTCCTGTTCCTCCGCCTATTAATAAAATGTTTGCCTGCATTTGAGTTACTGTTGGGGGGGTGAAATTGTTTCCGAAGGGGCCGCGGATGCCTATTGTTTCTTTGGTTTTCATGTTGTGTAAATGTTGTGTTGCCTCCCCTACAGCTTTTACAGAGACGCTTATCTTACCGTTTTTAGTTGCGTTAAAAATGCTCAATGGAATTTCATCTATGCCCGGTATCCATAGCATTAGAAATTGGCCTGGTTTAGCTTTGGCGCATTGTTTATCTTTAAATATAAAAGTTTTAACTGAGGGACTCTCTGTTATTATCTGCTCTATTTTTGTGGTTCGCAAAGTGTTAGCGGCGGTGAGATAATCCAACAATTTCCTCTATACTCCTAAACTGTTTCTTTTCTAAATATTTTTTTATGCCTAAATTAATAGTTTGAAAAACCTCTGGGCCCTCATAGGCTATGGCTGTGCCAATTTGTATAGCGTTGGCTCCTGCTAAAAAGAATTCAATAGCGTCTTGCCAATTACTTACTCCGCCGCAGCCAATTATTGGTGTATTTGGCAGTTTTTCTTTTAGGTCATAGACGCATCGGAGGGCAATGTTTTTCATAGCTGGACCTGATAGGCCCCCTTTTATGTTGCTTAAAACTGGTTTTGTCGTTTCTATGTCAATAGCTATTGCTTTAAGAGTGTTAACTGCTGTTAAAGCGTCTGCTCCAGCGTTTACTGCGGCGTTTGCTAAAAGTGTTATATCTGTAACGTTTGGGGAAAGCTTTACAAAAACTGGAATGTTTACGGCGGCTTTTACTGCCTTTACCACTTCTGATAGAACATTTGGGTTTTGTCCAATTTCTGCACCCGTCTGCTTAACATGTGGACAGGAAACATTTAACTCTAAAGCATCCGCCCCGGCGGTTGCAGCTTTTTCTGCTACAATAGCATAATCCTCGGCAGAATACCCAAATATACTAACAATCAATGGTTGACAAATTAACTCTTTTACATGCCTAATCTCTTTAACATAAGTCTCTATTCCCGGATTAGGTAGTCCCATGGCATTGATCAACCCGTTTTTTGCCTGAAATACTGTGGGATTAGTATAACCATCCCTGGCCTTTAGCCCAACAGATTTTGACACCACAGCGCCCGCCCCGGCTTCTATGACCCTTTGCATAGTCTCCGCAGAATAACCCAAAACCCCTGATGCTAACATACAAGGATAACTAAATGTTAACCCTGCTAATTGCACCCTAAGATTACCTTCCAAATAAACTACCTCACAACAATAATAGCAATAATGTTTGGCCCCTAATAAAAAATTAGGCTCCAACATTCAAACACTATTACACAAACCTCCTTTATAGCTACAGTTGCTATGTATAGCTATGAAAATATGTAAATCGCGTTTTATGTTTGTATTTTAAGCCGTAACTTTTAGTTGTTAGGGTGGGTTTGGTTGTAAGTGTTGCCATTATTTGTCAATTAGGCAATTGGCGGGTTTTTTCAAAATTTCTCGTGTTTGTAAAGAATAGTGTAAATTCCTAAATTCCCAAGGTTTTGGGCACTACAATATCTAGTTTTTTGCAGATATCTTTCTGCTCTCTATTTGGCTCGCAGATTATCACTTCATC
>WQSY01000080.1 GCA_009787585.1 Candidatus Bathycorpusculum sp.
AATAATAATAATAATAATAATAATAATAATAATAATAATAATAATAATAATAATAATAATAATAATAATAATAATAAAGAAAACCGTTTCAAAGCCGTAGACATTCCAAAACAAGAACCTCGGGCACGTATTAACAATTTTCAAGAAGTTGTCCTAGGCTATAGCGAAGAGCAAGCTTTAACTGAAGCCTCAAGATGTCTGCATTGTTCAAATGCCCAATGTATTAAAGGCTGTCCTGTCGGCATTGACATTCCTGAATTTATCAAATATATAACCCAAAAAAACTATACTGCAGCTATTGCAAAAATTAAAGAAAAAAACAGTTTACCTGCCATTTGTGGACGCGTTTGTCCCCAAGAAGAACAATGCCAAAAACTCTGTATACTTGGAAAAAAAGGTGACCCCGTATCCATAGGTCGTCTTGAACGGTATGTAGCCGATTTTGAACAAGAAAAGGGCATAAAAACACCCAAAGCAGCTCCCTCTAACGGCAAAAAAATTGCAGTAATTGGCGCCGGACCCGCCGGGTTAACTGTTGCCGCAGATCTTGCAAAACTTGGATATACTATTGAACTTTTTGAAGCCCTACACGCGGCAGGTGGCGTTTTAGTATACGGCATTCCCGAATTCAGACTACCCAAAAGCATCGTTAAAGCAGAAGTAGACTATATTGAAAAACTAGGCGTAAAACTAACCCCTAACGCGTTAATTGGCCGGCTCTTTACAATTGATGACCTATTAACGCAGAGAGGCTTTGAAGCCGTTTTCATAGGCACAGGCGCAGGACTCCCAAAATTCCTAAAAATCCCCGGAGAAAACCTAAACGGCGTTTACAGCGCAAACGAGTTTCTCATACGTGTTAACCTAATGAAAGCATACCGATTCCCAGAATACAAAACACCCCTAGGTATAGGCAAAAAAGTCGCCGTCATAGGCGGAGGCAACGTAGCCTTAGACTCTGCCCGATCAGCTAAACGCTTAGGCACAGAAAAAGTCTGCCTCATATACCGAAGAGATAAAACAGAAATGCCTGCACGCGAAGAAGAAATCCTAAACGCTGAAGAAGAAGACATAGAATTCAAATTCCTAACGGCTCCCATAAAATTTGTAGGCAATGACGAGGGCCGCGTAAAAGCCTTAGAGTACCTAACTATGGAACTTAGCGAACCCAACGCCTCTGGCAGACGCAAACCCGTCCCAATTAAAGGATCTGAAACAATAATGGAGGTTGACACTGTAATTCTTGCAATTGGACGTACCCCTAACCCTATTATTCAAAGCACCACAAACGGCCTAAAAACCATGACCGGCGGCATTATTATAGTTGATAAAAACACTGGCCAAACCAGTTTAGAGGCTGTTTACGCAGGCGGCGATATAGCAACAGGTGAAGCAACCGTTATAAGCGCCATGGAATCAGGAAAAATTGCTGCAAAAAGCATTCACGAATATCTAAGCAAAAAACAATAACTCTTTTTCATTTATTTCTTTACTAGCGCTTTTGTTTTTCTCTTCCTGTGCTCTTAGATCTATGTGCAAATATGGTTAATGTATGAAAAATTAATCTGTTTGTTCTGTTACCTTATATACGGTGAAAACGTGAAAGTAACTGTTGTTAATTATACTACAATATTTGAAAGATACTATGCAGCAGCTGATTCTAAACAAGCCGCTGGTATGAGTGCGTATATGCGTAATTTATTTCCATTTTTAGGAATATCTGCTCCAAAGCGAAAAGAACTCTCAAAAGAGTTTTTAGCTTTTGCAAAAAAACAAAAGGAAATAGATTGGAATTTTGTGAGTACCTGCTGGGGAAAAGAGGAACGTGAATTCCAATATTTAGCATTAAACTATCTTTTGACACTTGTAAAATTGTTAACACCTGAGGATGTTCCACGTTTAAAACAGTTAGCGGTCACAAAGTCCTGGTGGGATACCATTGACTGCTTGGATAGAATTGTGGGCGGCATTGCTTTAAATTACTCTAAAGTTAATAATGTCTTACTTGACTGGAGTCTTGATGAAAATTTTTGGTTACGACGTATTGCTATTGACCATCAACTTTTGCGTAAAGATAAAACGGATGTTGTGCTACTGGAGCAGATACTTGTTAATAATTTTGAGCAACAAGAGTTTTTCATAAATAAAGCAATTGGTTGGAGTCTACGTGAGTATAGTAAAACAAATCCCGATTGGGTGCGTAATTTTTTGACAAAATATAAAGATAGACTAGCTCCGCTTTCTATAAAAGAGGCTAGCAAATATGTTTAAGAGAGCTGCATTATTATGTCTTTAAGTGAAATAATTTATAAAAGAAAATCTATCCGCAAGTATTCCCATGATTTTTTGGACGAAAAAACTCTACAGAACATTCAAAACCATTTTACAAAAATAAAACCTCTTTACGGGGACATCAACGTTAAATTTAACATTACTAGTAAGGCAAATATGAATGGTATGAACTCACTTTTCTCTCCTCATTATATCGTTGCTATGAGTGAAAACAAAAAAGGCCATTTGGTCAATGTTGGATTTATGTTACAACAAATGGATTTATACCTGTCAAGCATCGGTATAGGCGGCTGCTGGCTTGGAATGGCACATCCAAAAGAAACACCCAATAATGATGATAATTTCGAGTTTGTTATCGCTTTTGGATTTGGAAAACCCGATGAAAGCCTTTATCGCGAAATAGACGAATTTAACCGCAAGTCTTTAGATAAAATCTCTAATATCTCTGATAGCCGTCTTGAAGTTGTACGCCTTGCTCCAACTGCTATGAATTTGCAACATTATTACTTTATAACTGAGGGTAGTAACATAATTCACGCTTATTGCAAAAAACCGGGATTATTGACATTAAAACAACTAGCAAAAATGCGTGAAATCGATATTGGAATTGCTCTAGCACATTTATATATAGCTAACAATGAACGCTTCAAATTTTTTGAAACACCCGCTCCTGTGGAAGTAAAGGGACATTTCTATGTGGGCAGCATAGAGATTTGATGATAAATAATTAACAAAACCCATTTATTTTTGTTATCACACATGTTGCTTACAGTTTTTTACTGCTGTCAACTGTTGTTTTGTAACAACGTATATAAAGGGTATTTACCTTATGTTTTTTAAAAAAATGTGTATTATGTTTACAGAGGTATCTATATGAATATAAATGTTAAGTCAAAATCTGATTTACGTTACATTGACCGTAAAAAAACCTTAACAATTGTTTCTTTACTGTTTATGATAACTATAATTTCTTCACCCCTTATTTCCATGTATAGCTCCGTTTCTCCTTTTGCATTAGGAGCTGACCCTATAGACGTACGCGATGAATCTGAATTGGTAGCTGCTATTAATAATGCTCCAGATGGGGTCTCTACTGAGATTATGCTTAGTAAAGATATCTTTCTTGAAAAAGCACTAGACATTCCTGCTGGCAAAAATATTACGTTGACAAGTAAAAAGACAAGCGGTTACGAACTTTTAGGTGCTAATAATACTTGCACTATAAATGTTACAAGCGGTGCAGAATTGGTACTTGTTAGCGTTATTGTAACGCATGCTGACAACACTAGAGGCACTGGTGTAGAAGTTAAGGGCCTGCTTACAATGACTGGAGGTGCAATTTATAACAATAATGTTACTACTGATGGTGGCGGTGTGTATAACTGGGGCGATTTCAAATTGTCTGGCGGTTCAATTTACAACAATACAGCTGCACGATATGGTGGTGGTGTGTACAACGATGGTAACTTTACTGTGATTGGTGGCGAAATTTATGGTAACATAGCCAAATGGGGTGGTGGTGTGTATAACGATGGCAAAACTTTTCAGATAACTGGCGGTGTCATTTATAGAAATGTAGCTACTGAATCCGGTGGCGGTGTATACATTGATAGTTATTCCACTATGTCTGCTGGTGACATCTATGGTAATAGTGCCCATTCTGGTGGTGGTGTGTATGTCGCTGTGGCTGAATTTAAAATGTCTGACGGTAAAATTTACCGAAACATGGCCAATAATGGTGGCGGTGTGTACAACGATGGCAACTTTACTGTAACTAATGGAGAACTTTTCAACAATACAGCACTCGAGGGGTACGGCGGTGGTGTATACACTGATGGCATATTTAATCTGGAGTATGGCACAGTTTCCAATAACACAGCAATCGATGGCGGAGGCATATATGTCTCCTTATACGGTAACTTTACCACATATAGCGGCACAATAGCTAATAACACAGCAACTAGAAACGGCGGTGGTATAGGAGTTCCTAACCGTGCAAGCCTTGAAAGAGTTGATATTGATAGATACGCAGTATTTTCAAACAACAAAGCATCTGTCGCGTATAACAGATCTTCTTATGATGATGATGTATACAATAGACACATAGATAGTAGAGCTAAATGGTCTTCTTCTTTCACACAGGGCTACAATAACTATGATATATACTACACCTGGGGCACACCAACTACTGTCCCTGGCACAAGTCCCTCTCCATCTCCTACAGCAACAGCTAAGCCAACTAGTACTGTTAGTCCTACTAAAACTGCTACTCCAACACCTACTATCAAGCCTGATGATGGTGACGGTTGGTTTGATTGGCGCATTATCGTTATCATAGTTTTGGTTATAGTTCTGGTTATTGCTGTTTTGGTTTTTTACCTTCCAAAAAAGAATGCAAAACCGGCTGAAGAAGACTTGAGCGACTTTACAATTGTCTAATATGTGGTGTGCCCACCACTTTTTTAGTGGGCAATTTTTTTGTTCTTTTGTTTTATGGTAATGTTAAAGCATATTAGTTTGTTTATTTACAGTTGTTACTGTTTTCTGTTTTAGGTTGGAAATATATGTTACTTGCAGGTGTTGATGAGGCGGGACGGGGTTGTGTTCTTGGTCCTTTAGTAGTTGCAGGTGTGGCAATGTCTGAGGAATTGTTGCCCCAGCTTGTTGCACTTGACGTTAAGGATTCAAAACTTTTATCGCAAAAAAAACGAAATGCTCTTTTTCAAGAAATCATTAAGCTTGTTCAAATCTTTAAAATTATAAAGATACCTCCCGTTGAAATTGATAAAGCTGTTAACTGTCAGATTCCTTTGCATAAACTTAATCGTTTAGAAGCTAAAACTATGGCTCAAGTAATAGAATACCTTCATCCCGACACGGTATATGTTGACGCTGCTGACATTGTTGAAGAACGGTTTGCAGCTCATATAAGTGAATGCCTTACCTTTAAACCAATAATTATCTCACGGCATAAAGCTGATAAACTTTACCCTCTAGTTTCTGCGGCATCTATACTTGCAAAAGTAGAACGTGACCGAGAGATTGAACTTTTAAAAAACGAATTCGGCGATATAGGCAGCGGCTATTTACATGATGAAAAAACAAAAACTTTTCTCATCAAATGGTTAAAAACCAATAAAGACTATCCCCCATGTGTCCGAAAATCTTGGAAGCCAGCAAAAAAAGCGTTAAACGAACGTAACACCACGCAGCAAAAACTATTTTAAACCTAAGTTTTAACTACGTTTTATCGGAGATTCTAAATGACCACCTTTACTTTAATAATTTACAATGCTCCAATATCTAAAGAACGCTCATTATCTGCTTTACGATTTGCCTGGACTGCTGATCTTGAAGGTCATAAAGTTCAAATTTGGCTCTTCGAAGATGGCGTATATTTAGCAAAGAAAAATCAAAAACCCCCTCAGGGCTTAACCAATTATGGTCAAATGCTTGAAGATCTAATTAACGCGGGAGTTGAGGTAAAAGCCTGTGTTGTCTGTGCTGAAGCACGTGGAGTATCTGCTTGCGAATTATTTGACGGCGTAAAAATTGCAACTATTCACGAATTAATAGCATGGACCGCAAATAGTGACAAAATACTTACTTTCTAAGGTGATTATTTGAGTGTTGAGACGTTAAATGTTAAAGGCAAAATGTGTCCAATGCCTGTAGCGTTAACTAAACGTAAACTTGCAGAAATGCAACCCAAACAATTGTTAATTATTATAGGTGAGGGTGAGCTAGAGTTTGATAACATTCAACGCTGGCTAAATAATAATGCCTATAAAATTGTTGCAGCCTCCAAAGATAATGCAGAGTTTAAAATAACTGTGGAAACAAAACCCTAAAATTATTTTCATACCTTTCTGCTTTCATATAGTACGCATCTGTTTTTGCTATGACTAGTTTTGTGTGGGTTAAGTTTTTATTTTTCTTTTTCCTGTATTATGTGTGAAACGGTTTGAGTTATAGATTAACTAAAGTTGTTTCTGTACATGGCTGTAGTTGCAAGCTTTCACAGTATCAACTATCTTCTTTGTTAGATAAAGCCTGTTTTACTCAAGGTTATAATGAAAATGTTTTAGCAGGTGCTTGGGAAAACAGTAGTGTAGTAAAAATTGCTGACAATTTGGCTGTTTTAAACACTCTTGACTTTTTTACGCCCTTAGTAGATGAGCCTGAAATTCAAGGCCGAATTGCTGGCAGTAATGTTACAAGTGACATTTACACCTTAGGTATAACAGATATTGCTAGTTTTCTTACAGTTATGGCTTACCCTGAAAACATGCCCGATGAGCTAGCTGTTGGTATGCTAAAAGGTTTAGGCGATTTTTGCCGCGAAATGAACATACCTATAGTTGGTGGTCACACTATCCGTAATCCTTGGCCAATTATTGGAGGTGCCGCCACAGGCATAGGTCCCATAGACAAAATAGTCTATACCCGCGGAGCTCAACCCGGAGATCGACTATTTTTAACAAAACCCTTAGGCATAGCCGCAGCCATGGCTGCTTACCGTTTACGCAAAGAAGAAATCGAAGATAAAGAACTCTTATCCACGATTCCCACAGATATAGTTGAAACCGCTATTAACAAGGCAATTCAAGGTATGACCTCTTCTAACAAGTTAGCTGCTGAGGTAATGCAAAAAATAGCCATACACGCAGCAACTGACATAACAGGGTTTGGATTAAAAGGCCATTTAACAAACATGGCAAAACTAGGCAATGTTGACATAGTAATTAATAATCTCTATGTAATCCCCGGTGCTCCTGAATTGTCTGAACTTTTCGGCTATCCCCTTTTAACAGGTGAGGCAAAAGAAACAGCCGGCGGCATATTAATGGCTGTCTCCCCCGAACACTCTGATGATCTGCAAAGCGAATTTGACAAGCAAAAAATGTCCTATTGCGAAGTAGGTCATGTTACCCAAGGAAATGGTAAAGTAACTATAATAAATAACCCAAAAATAACCGTCGCTGAGCCTTAAACAATTTTTTCCATACACGCTTTGTTGTGCTTAATACTCTTTAACGTTAGTTAAATGTTAAAAACATGTTGACGCGTGATGTCAATGATTATGTTAACTGGTTTGTTGGTAACTATTTTTTTCTTTTTGTTTTAGTGGCTGTTTCTGTTTAGTACCACAACTGTTATAACATAGCCGCACTATTAGGTTAGTGTTAATAATAATTGAGTACCCTCTCTGTGAGATAACTCTTTAATTACTAACTAATCATCAAAATAAAACTTACAAATATACTTCAAAAGGTGCATATTTATGGGAGCTTCCCAAACATTTACGATAAAGTATGTTATACACGCTAGATTCGAAATTGACGGTGTCGTCGAGAAACCTGACGTAATAGGCGCAGTTTTTGGTCAAACTGAGGGTCTTTTTGGTTCTGAGCTTGACCTTCGTGAACTGCAAAAAACTGGACGCATCGGCAGAATTGAAATTGAACTTTACTCAAAAAACGATCACACAAACGGCTCAATAACTATACCTACTAGTTTAGACCGCGTTTCTACAGCCCTTATCACTGCCAGTGTCGAGAGCATAAACCGCATTGGACCCTGCAGCGCCAAAGTTATCCTCGACAAAATCGAAGACATCCGCGAGGCCAGACGAAAAGTCATAATTGACCGTGCTAAAGAAATCCTCCACAAATGGAACATAGAATCAATGCCAAGCGTCGATGAGGTCTATAAAGAAATCAGTGACACCGTAAAAGTAGGAAAAGTCGAAAAATACGGCTCCGAAGACCTCCCAGCCGGCCCAACCCTTGAACACTCACGCGAAATCATTGTAGTCGAAGGCCGAGCAGACATTATAAACCTAATGCGATGCGGCTTAACTAACACCGTCGCCTTAGAAGGCGCAAAAGTCCCCGAAACAATAAAACGCTTAACAAAAGAACGCGAAGCAACCGCCCTTCTAGACGGCGACAGAGGCGGCGATTTAATCCTAAAAGAACTTTTACAAGTAACCAACGTCAAATACGTTGGCCGCGCACCACGAGGCAAAGAAATCGAAGAATGCAACTGCAAAGAAATCACCGAAGCTATAGAAAACCGCGTACACGTATCTGAAATCGCCAAACAACAACAGCAGCAACCCCAACAACAAAACACTCAATCCCCCCCTCCACAGTTACAAACACAAAAAAAGCAAGCCCAAACAGACCGAGCACCTCCACAAGAACGTGCTCCTCAACCCGAACGTGCTCCTCAACGTCCACCAAAACCCCAAATCCCAGAAAAAATCAAAGAAACTGTCAAATTACTACAAGGCACACTTGAAGCTGTACTGCTAAATGACAAACTCGGACAAATAGAACGCTTACCTGTAAGCCAACTAGCAGAAAAACTACAACAAATCGAAGGCGTTAACTCTGTAATTTTCGACGGCATCATTACCCAACGCATTGTAGACATAGCCGCTAGCAAATCTATAAAACGATTTGTCGCCTCTAGAGTCTCTGAAGCAGTCAAACCCGCCACAAACGTCGAACTAATTACCTTCCAAGAAGCCCTCCGCTAAACACATTCAAACACTTCTATTTTCCTTTAATGTAGCACTCTTACGCTACCTATTTTTATCGTTCAAAAAACCGAAAATAAACGATAACGACGAATTTGGTTGCTTCTGTTTAACAACGTGTTTTACGGGTAAACTTTTACGTAAAATGACAAATTTTTGTTCAATTTAGCTTCGCTAAGCAGAGTTAAGCCGTAACTCCCGCTGTTTTAGGTAATCGATATTTCGATTTTTAGTTTTTCTGCCAAAAGTCTCGAGGACTTCGGAATCTCAGAAAGCACCCACCCAGCCCC
>WQSY01000081.1 GCA_009787585.1 Candidatus Bathycorpusculum sp.
CTACCCAATTATTAACATTCCCGTTCAAGACAAAACAGCAACCACAATACTGACCACAAACACCCTTTTTAGCTTATCAAAAAATTGTGGGTCAAGCTAAGTTCTGAACTGTGTATTGTAGCGTCTGATGTAGAAAATCTTGGCGGAAAAACAATATCTGTTACAGTTGAAGATACAACACGCGATAATATGGGGAATCCTTTCTGTCTAAAGAATGATAAAGCTGTTGCCGAAGGCTACTCAACTTATTTTTACTACAACATTGCCGATAGAACATGGCGAGGCTTTGGTGACATTGGTGAAGAATGCACCGTATTTACTGGAAATGGCGAGAACATAGTGTATGTACTTGCGGATGTGTATCAAAAAGGCAGTCCTCAGACAGAACGTGCTAACGCAGAATCAGACATAATGCCAAATAGCGCCTATACAGGTTACATCATTTTTGGTGTAAAATTGAAATAAGGCTGTAACTGAAAAGATCTTCCCGCGTTTTATTGCGGCGTAAAATTGAGTATGTCCGGCGTGGTTTTTTTCTCATGTCGGATGCGTTTTTTTATCATTTCCAACTTTTTAATGACTCAGTTCAGTCCTAAAAAGATAGTCGATTAACCTACTGCATCCTGTTATCTCTAAACAACAAGGTGAACTCTTGTTTTAGTCCAAGCACAAATAGCTAATAGGTGTTTTAAATTTTGCTAATCTGTCCCATGTGCTAAATCTGCTAATGCATGGTCTGTTATATAAATGGAAATATAGAGGTGTTTCTATTGAATAGGTTATTAGATTAGAAGATGATTGAAATGGTTAAATTATTATATCAAGGTCATGGAAGTCTTCGCTTTACTATGCAAGATGGTCGAGTGATATATGTTGATCCCTATGCGGGTGAAGGTTATGATAAACCGGCTGATGTTGTTCTTGTTACACATAATCATTCTGACCATAATAAAGTCAAATTGATTACCCAGAAGGAAGGTTGTAAAATTATTACAAATAAGGAGGCTTTGGCGGACGGTGTACATAACCGTTTTTCTTTTGATGGACTCGAAATTGAAGCGGTAGAGGCGCGCAATCTCATGCACAGCGTTAAAGCATGTGTTGGATATATTATAACCCTTGATGGTATTCGCGTTTATTGCTCTGGCGATACTTCAAAAACTAAACAAATGCAAGAGTTTGCTAAACAAGAGCTTGACTATGCCCTGTTTTGTGGTGATGGCATGTTTAACATGGGTTCTAAGGAGGCAGCTGAGTGTGCAAAGATTGTGGGCGCAAAGCATAATGTATTGATTCACACAAAGCCAGGGGCATTGTTTGACTTATCGAAAGCCCAAAAGTGGAGTGCGCCAAATAAATTAATTATTCAACCAGGTGAAGAGTTGGAATTGTGAAAAATTGTTTGCTCTTTTGAGCATTATTTTTGGTTGAGGTGTAACTTTGAGGTGTACATCTGTGGGGCACTTAAATTTTTAGTTAACTTTTTTGTTGAACATGTAGCTTTGAGTAGTTAAAGTGTTATTTACGTAAAGTCTGTTAGTGTTGTGTTTTCGGTTGGAAAGTCGGCAACGCCTAACATGTGTGTTGGATGTTTTTCTAATTCAATTTCGTTGGTATAGAGTGTTTTGTTGAATGATATGACAATGTTGGCTTTTGTGAGGGTTATTTCTCTAAGTTTTATGTTTCTTTTTGTGTTGTTATGTGGAATATACGTTGCGATTAGAATTATGCCGTGTTTTTTTGCAAAGCTTGATAGGTAATTGAGAACTTGGCTGTAAACTTTTTGTGCTTCTTCTTCTGGAATGTCTTCTTTAAAAAAGTGTCCGGCAATATCTGAAATGATTACTACTTTGGTGTTGTGTTTTTTTATGTTTGCTTCGAGTTTTTCCATTATTTGGGCTGTTAATTCATAAGCGGTGTAGGCTCGTGAGACGTGAATGTTTTCTAGTACTTTACGGGGATTAAGTCCGTGTTGTTGTGCAACACGTGTTGTTTTATGCTGTCTAAAGGTGTCTCCTCCGTCAATGAAAAGTACGTTGCTTGAGAGTCCTCCAAATTGTTTTGATATTTGGGCTCGGACACATAATCTTGTGGTAAATGAGGTCAGTGATTGTGAGCCATGAAGGACTACAAAGTTGTCTAACTCTAAAGGTGGAATAAGTTGGTCAATGGATGGTATGTTTAATGTTAAACGCGTTGCTATCTGTGGTAATGTTGCTGATGTTATTGTTGTTGGTTTTATGAGGAGTTTTTGTGTCATCATTTTTAGCTCCCTTATTTTATGGAGTTTTGTATTTCTTAGTTATTTAAGGTATCATTGAAACTACCTTGTGGTGCCTGTGAGAGGTAAGTTAAAGTGAAAATGTTTTCAGGTTAACGTTCAATAAATTGGCGAGTTTTCACTTGTGATGATCTGCTAGTTTTGCGAGTTAGCTTTGAAAACTTGTAAACGCGTGAAATGCCTTCTGAAAGAAGAATTTGAACTGGTAAAAGCGCAGAAAAATACTGGTCTCTTTAACTTACTATTCGAAATTGTTTGTTTGTTGTTGTGTGGTCAGTGTTGTTTGACGATTTCTCACTGCTTTTGGCTCAAAGCCGTCGCCTCACATCATTCCGTATATTTGATGGGTTATGGTTAATTTATTGATTTTGTTTGTTTTTTGGGTTGTAAGTGAAAATTGTGGTGTCGATGTCTTTTTTTGTTTGTTGTTTTTGACGTTTTTTTCGTCATTTGTCGTAGCTAAATCTTTAAAATTGCCTGTGCTAGTGATATTTAGTTACGTTAATGGTGAGGTGAAAAAGAACATGTTGCTGTATCATAATGATGAAGATGAAGAGTGGGAAGAAGGCGAAGATGAAGAGTGGGAAGAGGAAGAATGGTAAACTCTATTTTTAGCTTAATTTTTTCTTAAACTTTTTATTCTTTTTGTTTTTGTTGTTTTTGTTGTTGGTGACCGCGTTTTTTGTGGTGATTGTCGGTATGGTTTATTACTGTCTTTTTGTTTTTTGTTGCTTGTTTGTTTGCCATGACAAGAATTGCTGTTCTAGATCAGGATCGTTGTAAAGTTAAGAAGTGTAATCAGTTATGTGTAAGTTTCTGTCCTATGGTGCGTAGTCGTGTTGAAGCTATACGTGTAGAGGAAACTAGGGCTGTTATATCTGAGGTGCTTTGTAGTGGTTGTGGTATTTGTGTTAAGAAGTGTCCTTTTAGCGCGATAAGTATAGTTAATTTGCCCGATGAACTTGATGCTGATTGTAGTCATAGGTTTGGTGAGAATAGTTTTAAACTTTTTAGGTTACCTATGCCGTCTGCGGGTACGGTTCTTGGGTTGTTGGGACAAAATGGCATAGGGAAAAGTACTACGCTTAAAGTTTTTTCTGGTGAAATTAAACCTAATCTTGGTCGTTTTGATGTACCTCCCATGTGGAGTGAGGTCCTTCAGTATTATCGTGGTTCTAGTCTTCAAGATTATTTTCAAAAGTTAAGTGAAAAGAAACTGCGCGTTAGCAGTAAACCTCAGTATGTTGACAAAATTCCTAAAGCAGTTACAGGTAAAGCTGGTGACTTGTTAGAGAAAGTTGATGAGCGTAAAATTCTTGATGTCCTAGCTGATACTTTGGAGCTTCGTAAAATTTGGGATAGACCTCTTGAGGTTCTAAGTGGTGGTGAGCTTCAGCGTGTTGCGGTTGCAGCGGCTTTAAGCAGGGATGCAGATGTTTATCTTTTTGATGAGCCATCTAGTTATCTTGATGTTAAGCAGCGTTTAACTGTTGCTCAGGCTATTCGTGGTTTAAAGGAGCAGCAGAAAACTATAATTGTTGCTGAACATGACCTAGCAATTATTGATTATCTCTCTGATCAGATTTGTGTTTTTTATGGCGAACCTAGCGTTTACGGTGTTGTCTCGCATGTGCATGGTGTGCGGACTGGTATTAACATTTATTTGCAGGGCTATATTTCTGATGAAAACATTAAATTCCGTAAAGAATCCATAGTTTTTCAAGAGCGTCCTCCTACGGCAGGTACTAATATAAATGAGCCTCTGTTAAAGTGGGATGCGTTTGAGAAGACTTTTTCGGGTTTCACTTTAAAAGCTGAGTCTGGGGAAATTCGTGGTGGCGAAATAATTGGTGTTTTAGGGCCTAACGGCATTGGTAAAACAACTTTTGTAAAGATTCTAGCCGGTCTAGAGGCAACTGATGATAAGCGAAAGTTTGGAGAGTTAACCGTTAGTTACAAGCCGCAGTATATATCTCCTGATTATTCTGGTACAGTGCAAGAGTTGTTGATGAGTGTAGCTAAAGAGAATTTTGCTTCTTCTTGGTATAAAACAGAGATTGCTCAGCCGTTGCGTCTTCACACTCTTTTGGATAGAAATATTATGGAGTTAAGTGGTGGTGAGCTTCAAAAAGTTGCTATTGCTGCCTGTCTTAGTCGTAAAACTGATTTATATCTGCTAGATGAGCCTAGTGCTTACTTAGATGTTGATGAGCGTTTAAACATAGCTAAAACTCTAAGGCGTGTGGTTGAAGCGCATGGTATTCCCGCGTTTGTAGTTGAACATGATGTTGTAACTCAGGACTTTATTGCTGATCGTTTAATGGTTTTTAACGGCGCGCCCGGTGTTTTGGGTACTGCAAATTCGCCTACTTCTTTACGTCAGGGTATGAACATGTTTCTTAAAGAGATGAACATAACTTTTCGTCGTGATCCCTCCACTTTACGTCCTAGAGTAAATAAGACGAGTTCTCAAATGGATGAATTCCAAAAAAGTATAGGTGAATATTATTACACTAAAATTGTTAAAACTGACGATGACAAAAAAGACGAGGTTGATATGTCAAAGAAAAAGAAGTCTAAATAACGCTTGTGTTGTTATGCGTTTGTTTTTTTCTTTTTGCTTTTTTTGTTGTGTTTTCAAGACAGGGTGGCTTCTTTTTCCGAAACATAAAAATAAGTGGAGCATACGAATTATAGCGTCTTGAGGATATTGTAGTGTCATCTTTCATTGAAGATCTAATTGCGCGTAAAGTTTTCAATAGTCGTGGAGAGGAAACAATTGAAGTGGATGTGATAACTTCTTCTGGTTTTGGAAGGGCTTCTGCTCCTGCTGGAAAAAGTTGTGGCAAAGCTGAAGTAACGTATTACCCTCGTGGCGGTGTTGATGTTGCTGTTAAGAAAGTTGAAGAACTTGTCGCTGCGGAACTTGCGGGTTTAAATGCTGATTCTCAGGAAGAAATAGATGCAACTCTTCATCAGCTTGATGGTGAGAGTCCTGATTTTAAGAATCTTGGTGGAAACGTTGCTTTTGCTATTTCTTTAGCTAATGCTGAGGCCGCTGCTGATTCTCATGGGTTGCTTTTGTTCCAGTTTCTTGGTGGTAATGCTGCTACCACTTTGCCTTACCCGCTTGGGAACTGTATAAGTGGTGGTCAACATGCTCGTGGAAAGGCTCCTGATATTCAAGAGTATCTAGTGTTTCCTCATGGTGCTGAATCGTTTGTTGAAGCAATGTCTGCTAATACTCTTGTTCATAAAAGAGTTAGTGATATTCTAAAAAAGAAGTGTAGCACTTTTAATGGTGGTAAAAGTGATGAGGGTGCTTGGATTGCTAACATTGACGGTGTTGATGCTTTTGATGTTATGGCCAAAGTTTGTGAAGACGTTGGTAACGAGTTTGATTTTGAGTGTGGTTTTGGTATAGATGTTGCCTCTTCTTCTATGTGGAATGAGAAAGAGAGTAAATATGTTTACGCTAATGAAGGTGTGAAACGTAATTCCGGTGAACAGCTTGAATTTATGAAAGAGTTAATTGAAACGTATCATCTCTCTTATGTGGAAGATCCTTTTCATGAGGATGATTTTCAAAGTTTTGCAGAGTTAACTAATAAAACTAAAAATTGTTTGATTTGTGGGGATGATTTGTTCACAACTAATCCTGAAAGGTTAAATAATGGGTTAAAGATTAACGCTGGAAACGCAATAATCATTAAAGTTAACCAGATAGGAACGTTGAGCGATGCAGTTAAAACAATAGAGCTTGCTCAGAGACACGGTTATGATCCTGTCATGTCTCACCGATCTGGAGATACCTGCGATTGGCATATAGCACATTTAGCTGTAGCCTATAAGTGTCCTATCATAAAGACAGGCGTAGTAGAGGGTTCAAGAATCGCAAAGCTCAACGAGCTAATAAGAATTGAACATTTCCTTGGAGACAGGGCTAAAATGGCAAGCCTAAAAATACAGTAACAGAGGAATAAAAATTGGCAGAAGACCAAGTTAAAGAAAACCAACTATATGAAAATCAACCAGAGACTGAAGAAGAAGCTTTAGCTGCAAACAAAACCATAGAGGAAACTGTTGCAGAAGAGCCAAACGAAAACGAAGAGGAAGCTACAGTGGAAGAACCACAATTAGTAGATGAAACTGTTACAGAAGAAGACTTTACCGAAGAAAACGCAGAAGATTTTGTAGAGGAAGAAGAAACTGAAAAAATAGATTTACCTACAGATGAAGAATTTGTAGAAGAAACCGAAGACGACGATGAGAAACAGGATGGGCAACATGTGGAAGAATTGTTGCTTCCAAGAGATACTCTGCTTTCTGCTGGTATCCACATTGGTACTCGTATGAAAACCTTGGACATGGCACCGTTCATTTATCGTGTACGCCCTGACGGCTTGTTTGTCTTAGATGTTAAAAAGGCTGATGATAGAATTAGAACGGCTGCAAAATTCCTTGCCCGATATGAGAAAGCCAAAGTTGCTGTTGCAGCAACAAGACTGTATGCTCATGAGCCAGTTAAAAAGTTCTGTGAAATAACGGGGTCAACCCCAATTATTGGCCGCTTCATACCTGGCCAATTATCTAATCCACAATACAGCCGCCGTGTTGATCCTGAAATAATTGTCGTTTCTGACCCACGCGCAGACGGACAAGCAGTAAAAGAGGCCTCTAAAGTAGGCATACCAATTGTTGCCCTCTGCAGCACAGACAATGAATTTGCCGGTGTTGACCTAGTTATTCCAACAAACAACAAAGGCCGACGCGCTCTTGCAGTCATATTTTGGCTACTTGCAAGACAAATTTTGCGTGAACGCGGCGAACTGGGTGCAGACAAAGAACCATCCTTTACTATTGAGGACTTTGAAGCTAAAGTTACTCGTGAGGAGGAGGACACCTAAACAGGTGTCTTCGCTTCGGCGTTCTTTTGTCGCAGGACAATTTTATGAAAACGACGCTGAAGCACTAAAGCTTCAAATAAAAACTTGTTTTTTAAGTAAACTCGGCCCAAAAAAACTTCCAACTGTTAATTTTACTAACCAACCTAGAAATATTGTTGGTCTAATAAGTCCCCATGCAGGTTACATGTACTCCGGAGCAGTTGCCGCCTCCGGCTTCTTTGAGCTAGCCCAAGACGGTCTACCTGAAACTATAGTAATTCTAAGCCCCAATCACACTGGACGCGGTAGCGGCGTATCTCTGATGCGTGAGGGCATCTGGCAAACCCCTCTTGGAAACATACACATTGACACAACTCTCTCCGATACAATCCTCTCTAAAACAAACATAATTGATATAGATAAAATAGCCCACCAATTCGAACACTCCATAGAAGTACAACTCCCCTTCTTACAATACCTATACGGAAATAAATTCAAAATAATCCCCCTATGCATCCTAATGCAAGACTACCAAACCGCCATAGAAATAGGCAACACCCTAACCGAAGCATTAACCGCCTACAACGCCATTGTTATAGCCTCCTCTGATATGACCCACTACGAACCCGTCAAACAAGCCGAAAAAAAAGACAAATTAGCCCTAAATACAATAACCGCCAATTTAGACGCTTACCGTTTCTATGAAACTATAAAAACCCAAAACATCACAGCATGCGGCTATGCCCCCATAACCGCCCTTATCACTTACGCCAAAAACTTGAACGCCAAAGCCGAATTGCTAAACTATCACAATAGCGGCGACGTATCCGGCGATTACTCAAGTGTAGTCGGCTACGCCTCAGCACTCTTCAAAAAATAACTTGCACACAGCAACAAATGCAAACATTTATTTTAAACACTTCACGACCATTCTGTATCCTGCTCTTTATTCCTACACGTGGTCTAATACAGTGCTTGTGTTTGTTGTTAACAAATTTATATAATGTGCTACTTTATCTATGAAGAGAAGCGGCAGTCAAAATTACTATCAAAATATTTTGTTTCCAAATTTGCCTGTCTGGTTTGTTCTTTGCTTGAAACTTGATGTATCCGTAAATTTTCACAATATTACCCTTCAAATTTTTCTTTAATTAATAGCCTAATTCCCGTGGTCTTGTGTGGTGATTTGCAGAAAATTGTTAAACAATTTCACTATTGTGAACCTAGCTCTTGGTGCGAGGCAGCTTATCAAACCTGATCAGACTTGAATTTTTTCAAAAATTGTAGCACAATGTTAAATATGTTGATATGTGTAGGATTTTGTCGCGTTTTGAAGAGAAAGAACGTATGTATGATAAAAACATCAAGCTATTTGAAAACAAACATGTTCGTACAGTCTGGGATGAAGAAAAAGAGGAATGGTATTTCTCTATTGATGATGTTATCAATATATTGACCGATCAACCGACACATGATGGGGCGCGAAAGTATTGGAGCGTGCTAAAAACACGACTAAAACAAGAGGAAATGAGTTGACTACAATTTGTAGTCAATTGAAAATGCAAGCAGCAGACGGCAAATACTACAATACAGACGCTACGGACACTATAAGGTGTTTTACGCATTATTCAATCAATACCTTCGCCAAAAGCTGAACCGTTTAAAATTTGGCTTGCAACGGTTAGGCGCGGAAAGGATTGATGAGACCTTTGACCCTGAAATAGCGATTGACCACGCCGATTGCATGAATGTTGAGTAAGCAGTCGTTAGATTATGGCGTTATTTGTTGATTGATTCTTAAAATAGGCTAGGTGTATATGTATGTTTTGCA
>WQSY01000082.1 GCA_009787585.1 Candidatus Bathycorpusculum sp.
GAAAACAAGGCGTTTCATAACTGGCTGTAACCCTGTAAAATACTTGCAGCAGCTCTTAACGCTATAAACTCTTCTTGTAACGTCAAGTTATCTCTTGAAGTTACATGGAAAAAAAGCATTCATGCGTTTGACGTGGCTATTGAAAACCTTGCACGACTAAAGAGTTCGGAGATTTGATATGCTCCGAGCTTTTACACAAAGTTGTTGTCGCGAGCAGGGAAAAAATATTATTTTATCTTGCAACCGACAAAAACGCTAGAATGTTTGTTAAATTACATCTTTCGCTAACTCAGTTAAAACAGCCTTTATAGAATACCCCTTTTTTACATTCTCTTTGGGTCTTCTTTAAAACTATAAGCACGTTTTTTGTTGTTTCAGCATCAAACTCGTCAGCTGTACCAATTTTTCTAGACGAGTTATCTAGCATTGTGCACAAATACTTGTCGTTTGTACAATGGTGCCAATCGGTATGAATTAGGGAAAGAGAATGTTTGCGCCTATAGCGTATTATGGTGTTCTGCGTTTTTGTTTACTAGGTGTGTGTGCATAGCTCAAGTTGAGTAAGGCCTCCTGTATAGTTTGTTGTGGGATGGTTATTTTTTGTCGTGTATAGCTGCTGATGATTTGTTGAAGGTATTGTGCGTTTAGGTGGTCTTTTTGGTAGGTTTGTTTTATGGTTTTTGTTGTTTCTTTGCTTGTTTGTTTTTTTTGGTCTGAAGGGTTTTGTCTATTTGTGGGGGGTGTTGTTGTTTGTTTTGTATTGTGCACTAGTTGTTTGAATCGTCTTGGGGTTGTTTTGAGGTGGTTAGTTGCCATTTTGTTGTCGCTTTTCCTGCGGCATGTTTTTCTAAATACCCTCAAGTTCTCTCTTATTTTTGTCTTTAATCGTACCATAATTGAGGGGGTGAAATTGTTTTGTGAGAAGACATATGGTTATTTATACCGTTATGTTTTAATTTTTGAATAATTATTTTTTATAGTTGTGGATTATGTGAAGAAGACAAAAATTATAGCTACAATTGGTCCAGCTAGTTGTACTAAGGAAATAGTTAAAAAAATGGTAACTGCAGGGATGAATGGTGCTAGAATTAACACTGCATATGGAAATATTGCTCAGTATAGAACTATAATTGAGACCGTTCGTCAAGTTGCTGAGGTTCCAATAATTATTGATCTTAAGGGTCCAGAAATTAGACTTAAAACTTTGCAAAAAAAGCTTTTACATAAAAATGATATATTGGAGGTTGGTTTTGGCAATGAAGAGACAAGTTTTAACCATAATTTTTATGACACTATAGCTGTGGGTGATGTTCTTCTTATTGATAATGGGAAAATTCGAACAATTGTTACTGAGAAAAATGATGAAAAACTGTGGTTGCTTGTTATAGTTGGTGGTGCTATAGAGGATGGTAAGGGAGTTAATTTGCCAAATAAACGTCTTGCTGTTTCTTCTCTTACTGATTATGATTTAGAGATAATAGATTTTGCCAAGAAACTCGATGTAGAGTACATTGCGCTTTCTTTTACTCGGAATGTTTGTGATGTTGAAAACTTGTCTGGTGTTTACAGGGGTGGTATTATTGCTAAAATAGAAAATTTTGAAGGGGTTCAAAATGTTAATGCTATATTGGATGTGGCTCATGGTGTGATGGTTGCAAGAGGTGATTTGGGAGTTGAGATTAAACCTGAAAAAGTTCCTTTGGTTCAAAAATCAATAATTAATTGTTGTAATCAACGTGGAAAGTTGGTTGTAACGGCTACTGAGATGTTGGAGTCTATGGTGCATCAGCTTCAACCTACTCGGGCGGAGGTGAGTGATGTGGCAAATGCTATTTTAGATGGTTCTGATGCTGTTATGCTTTCAGGTGAAACTGCAATTGGTAATTATCCTGTGGAGGCTGTAGAAATGATGGGTCGTATAGCTAATGAAACGGAAATGGCTGTTAAAAGTAAAGTTGAGGACACTCCATTTATTAACATATCGGATACTGTTAGTCAAGCTATTTATCGTATATGTCAAAACATGCCTCTTGACAAAGTAGTAACTATAACTAAAACTGGTTACACTGCACGAATGATAGCCCGCTTTAGAATTTCTCAGCCTATAATAGCCGTAACTCCTAACATAAATGTCAAAAAACAGTTAGAGCTAACATTTGGTGTCCAACCCGTTTACATAAACTATTTATCAGAAAAAGACACACTCTCTTTTGTAGCAAACAACTTGTATTCATCACGTTTACTCTCTGACAAAGACACTGTACTATTCACCGCTGGCGCACGTACTATAATGAGACACGCTAGCAACTCTATCGAAATCCATAAAATAGAAGAACTAAGAAAATTCCTACAAAAATAACCTCCAAACATTTCTTCCTTTCAAAATTTCACACTTAAACAATATTATTTTAGTAATAACTATCTTCTACAAGTTTATAACTTGCATACACAGTGGTGACATACGTTTAAATTCACATAGACAAAATATTTAACATGAATAGTTAAACGATTCGAATAATTAACTTCAAAATTGTTGTTGACTATTTCACGTTACATTCATGATTCGAACTGACAAAACTTTTTATATTTCTAACACAAACTTATGGAAATGTGTCACATTAACTCATGTATACTCATAAAGCTCCTGAGCTTTCAAAAACTAGGCATGAACGATTCTGTGGCAGGAGAAAAAAATAGTTTGCAACTACCGCAATCATTTAAAGACTTACCCATAAGTGGGGAAATTTTAAAAAGTTTAAACGAAATAGGTTTTGATACTCTTTTTCCAATACAAGCACAAGCAATAATGCCCCTGCTTGAAGGCAAAGACGTTATCGGACAAGCACAAACTGGAACAGGCAAAACCGCTGCTTTCGGTGTGCCCATGATCCAACGATTAGAAACACACGTAAAAGGCGTTCAAGGTTTAATTTTAGCCCCAACACGCGAATTAGCTGTTCAAGTAGCTGATAACCTATCCAAATTTGGCAAATACGCAAAAATCCATGTTCTACCTGTTTACGGTGGAGAATCCATAAATAAACAAATACACGCCTTAAACGGCAGCATTGATATTGTTGTGGGTACCCCTGGCAGAGTAATTGACTTAATGAAACGACGCGTTCTTGATTTGTCTTCTATTAGAATTGTCGTATTAGACGAAGCTGACCGCATGCTCGACATGGGCTTTATGGAAGATGTTGAATACATCCTCTATAAAACACCTCGCAACAGACAAACAAGCCTATTTAGCGCAACAATTGACGCCGCTGTTATGCGCGTATGTGACAAGTACATGAAAAACCCTGAAAAAATACTAGTAAGCAAAGACGAAATTGCAGTTACCCAAATGAAACAATACTACATTGTTATTAACCAACACGGCAAATTCGAAACTCTATGCAACATTTTACGCCAAGACAGCGTAGAAAAAGCTATAGTCTTCTGCAGAACTCGCCGAGATGCTAGCCGTGTTTCTGACCAAATGTACAAAAAAGGCTTCCGCGTACAAGCACTACACGCAGGCTTTACACAAGCACAACGCGAACGTGCAATTAACGACTTCAAAAATGGACGCCTAAGCCTCCTAGTCGCAACAGACGTCGCAGCAAGAGGCCTAGATATACAGGGCATTACACATATTATCAATTATGACGTACCTAATGATCCTCCTGTATACTTCCATCGCATCGGTCGAACCGCACGCAAAGGCACTAACGGCACTGCAATTACCCTTGTTAGCTATGGAGAACTAAGCAACTTTAACAATATCAAAGCATTAACAAAAACACACATCGAAGAACTTTACTCAAAAAACAAAAATGAACAAGGCAACAACGACGATTCACCCATACAAAGCTTCTATTAACAACTAAAAACGTTTTACCACCCTTTCCCTTTCAATTATCCAACAAACTTGGTAAACATAAACTCTATCTGTCTTTTGTTTCTTGATGCTTTGTTCTCTCTTTACCACTATCCATAAATGGTTGCAAGTATACTCTTCCATGAGGTTTAACCCAGAGAATGTCATTTAGAGACCCAGTTTGTGGCATGGTTCTAGACGAAAACACTGCCAAATTCAAAATCACCTACGAAGGCGAAACTTATCACTTCTGTAGCATAATCTGCAAAAAAAAATTCAAACGCCAACCAATAAAATACACTAAATAAACTTTTTTAGCCCACAAAAAGGGAAGCTTTTGGGCTCCCCTACTTTTAGTTTATTAACTATAAAATAACCTTTAGTTAACACTTATGACTTAATTGTAAAAAGAGCACAACTTTTTTTAGAGTGATTATTGTGTTGTTGAGACATGTAAAAGACGTGATTGTTGTGATGTTAGTGCGTCTGTGAGTATTTAAATACATTTATGATAGCATTTTAAAAAATAGGGGGGCTAGGGTTTCTGAGACGGTTTGCCCCATTCTTTTACCATTTAAAGCCCATTTTAAGCTTATTTTACTTTCCTGGATGGGGCATCTTTTACGTACTGACTTACATTTTGCCCGTATTTACCTCTCAGCAAAAATAAGCCTTAAAACTCATTTTTATTAGATTTTAAAAACTTCATACCCTTATTAAAAAATATGCTTATACACACATTTATGCTACACACTTAACAAAATCCCTAAAACCAAATACACACAACATTTTATTTTATAAAAAACCTAAAAACTTTATACAAATTTTTAGTCTGTAACCGATTTAAGTGTTAAAAAACACAGTAAATGCTCTAAAGTTTACACGATAAAACTTTTTTACGTACTGCTATAATGCAAAAATTAGTTAAGTAAAACAACAAAAAAAATAAAAAACTAAACACGACTATAAAATAATCCTTCACATAGTTTACACGTTTCAACTACACAAAACACATTAATAACAAAACCTGCTAACATTGAAAAAAACTTGAGCGAACATGCACACAACAATTTTTAACACACACTCATTGCTATGGACACGCGATGCTTGAACATCCCCATAAAAAAGGAGGAACTGTTTAAGCTATAAATGCTTATGTTGGTTCAATAGTTTGCTCTTTACTATCTGCGGGCTCTAGCATTTTCCATACAACAGCTGCAAGTAATCCACCAACTATTGGTGCAACCCAAAACAGCCAAAGTTGTTCTAAAGCTAAACCACCGACAAACATTGCTGGACCTAAACTTCTAGCGGGATTAACACTGGCGTTAGTTATCGGTATTAACACAAGATGAACAAGTGTTAAAGCAAGTCCAATTGCTATACCTGCAAAACCTTTAGGCGCCTTCTTACTCAACGAACCGTGAATAACTAGAACAAAGAGAAATGTACACACTATTTCAGCTACAAGTGCCACTAAAAGCGAACCTCCACCTGCTATAGCGGTTCCATAACCATTTTGTGCTAACTGTGTTATAGCTGCACCGGATGCAAGACCATCTGCTCTAATCCCATAGAGCACACCTGCTCCAAGTATTGCACCTATGCATTGAAAAATAATGTAAAACACTGTGTCCTTTGCATTTATTTTCCCCACTGCTAACATAGAGATTGATACCGCCGGATTAATGTGACAGCCTGAAATGCTACCTATAGTATATGCCATTACTAACACTGAAAGACCAAACGCAAACGAAACACCCAAATTTCCAATATAGCTACCTGCAAGTATTGCACTACCGCAACCCGCAAAAACTAGTATAAACGTCCCGATTAACTCAGCAACATATTTTTTAATTTCTAAATTAGATTGACCCATTTTTTTACCTCTATTTTTAGAAAAATATTCGTGCTGGCTTAATTAAGCATTATGTCAACGCAAAAACCTAACCTAATGTTATATGCAGATAAAAACTTACACGTTTTCTGGTGAACATGATATTTACGTCAAAATTTTGTTAACCTCTAAGGGCTCTTTTGAACATCTATAGTGAAATGTTAATTTGAAAAAAAGAAAATTAGAGTTTTTCAGATGATGAAATGTCCATCATCACAAATCCTGATAAGGGTTTAGGGTAAAAGTCTGTACTTTTCTCTGGCAGACGTTCATGCTGTAATGCAAGATCTAAAACCGCTTTAGCACTAATAGGATTTACAAGAAACGCTACACTAGCTTCTCCTTGATTAACTTTCTCAAGAGCTGTTTTGGTCCATCGCACATAGATAATGTTCTCATCAATTTTCAACTCTACCGTTTTTAAAACAGTTTTAAACACAACATCTCGTAAAATAACCACATCAAAAACTTTGGTCTCTTTTGACGTGTGCGCATTAACAAATTGATAGACACTCTCATCATGTTTTAGTGTTAAGCCATAAGCGTTTTTTCCATCATAAACACAAAATGCATGCTCATTGATATGCTCTGCAAGATAATTATCTATATCTTCAGCATTTGGTACAACATCAGTAACTACAAAATAACGTTTAATTTCTTCTATAACCTCTAATGTTATTTTAGTTCCTTTAAGCAATCTATGAGTTGGCAAAATCGTTAACCCCTCATCCTGCACAGGCACCATGTAACACATATGAAAATTAAATGCTGAATCATCACAACCTGCACCTTTGGCACGCATTTCATCACGATACGCAAGAGCACTCTCATATCTATGATGACCATCATTTATAACAACACATTTTTCGCTTAACAACTGCTGAATATATTGAATTTTTCTGCGATCTGTAACTTCCCAAACAGTATACTCTACACTATCGGAATCAGTAACCTTTACAAGAGGTGCTACTTTTGTAGTATCCCTAAAAAACTCCAAGGATTTGCCCTCTTGATCTGGATACATTAAAAAAATCTGTTCAAGATCCTTCTGCGTGACCCGTAACATGTTTAAGCGATCTGCTTTTGGCGCTGAATGTGTAAACTCGTGCGGAAAAACTATGTTTTCACTATAAGGATACAATCGCAAAGCAGCAATAAGACCCGTAAGCACACACTTTTTTCCTTTAATACAATATTCTTGTCGTGCAACAAAAATTGCAGGCTGCTCCATACGTTCTAGCACACCCTCTTTTAACCACTGCTCTATACGTTGATGCACAATTCGATACTTGTCTGCTTCCAATGGCAAAATCAAACGACAATAATTGTAGGGTGACTTTTCATAATACGCTCTCTGCATTTCAAAATCAATTTTATCGTAAGGCTGAGTAACCAACACTTCTGGGTTACCTGCTTTATCTGTGTACTTAATAGCTCTAAACGGTCTTACATCAACCAAAGGAATCCACTCAAATCTCCCTGAGACTACGCGTAGCAATACATCCTAACCTTTAACTGTGACTCTCCCCTTTAAACACACCCATGATATACAATGACAAAATACGCTTCCAAAACTACATTTTGTTGACTTGACAATAAAATAACCAAACTATTTGATACTATCAAATACTACTGATAATATCATACAAATTTTCACTTGACAACTTTTAAGAAAAAAAATGTTTGGCTTTTTATTTACCTATTTGCCAAATTTCATCAATTAGACCAATAACGTGCTTTATATCTTCTAGTTTCCATTCACCCATGTGGCCAATGCGAAAAGTTTTGTCTGCTAACGCGCCATAACCTGCAGAGATTAGATAACCTCTTTCTGCAAGTTGCTGATTTAATGCTTTAACATCTTTATTTTGAGTGTTATTTATACAACTAACAGTAATGGACTCATAACCCGGCTCTGAAAACATTGAAAAATGCTTCTTTGCCCACTTTTGAGTATAGTCTGCCATATCTTTGTGACGTTGATAAACTCCGTCATGGGTCTCAGCAAGCAAAAGATCCATACGTTTGTCTAATGCATATAGTAGGCTTACGTTTGGTGTGAATGGTGTTTGATGTTTTTTTTCAAATTCAAACATTTCAACTATGTCTGTATATCCACCACGGGTTGGCACTGTTTTTGCACGTTCAATAGCACGTTCACTTACTAACCCTACTGCTAAGCCGGGTGGTAGTGCAAAACATTTTTGTGTGGAGCTAAAGATTATATCACAGCCGATTTCTGAAGGAACAAGTTTATCGCCAGCTAATGATGATACTGCGTCAACAGCTATGATGACTTCTGGGTAATCTTTGCGTATCATTTGCGCAATTTCTTTAACGGGACTACGTACACCAGTAGATGTTTCGTTATGACATACTGTGACGGTGTCATATTTGTTTGTTTCAAGTTTTTCTGCAACCATATCTGCCTTGATGGCTTTGCCCATTTCTACTTCCAATATATCCGTTTCTTTACCGCATGATTGGAGTGTTTGAGCCGCTCTTTTAGAGAAAGCACCATTTACGCATGCAAGCGCTTTATGCTTTACTACACTTCTAGCTACTATGTCAAACCATAACGTACCTGAGCTGGTGGTTACAGTTGGTTTTATATCTGGCGTTAACTCAAAGAACTTGGTTATTTTATCTGTAATTCCCGCGTATAGTGTTGAGAACTCTTTTTCTCGGTGACCTATAAGGCATCTATTTTGTTCTTGTAGAATTTCTTTACTAACCTCAGTTGGTCCTGGAATTAGAAGTTTCTTATGCATGTGTATTCCTCTAAAACAAGAAAGTTACCTGAAAATATAAGGGTTTATGTTAGTCACGTTTAATGTCTCAAGAAAATAAAATTTAAATGATTATTCTGGAGATATGACGCAATTGTTTTGCAAGGGGTAAATTGGCACAGGGTTTTATGAAAAGTGTTAGCGCTGATAAAATTTCTAAATTCCGCATTTCTTAGACATTATATCAAGACAATTTTTTAAACTCTGTAAAATAGACTCTAATTACAAAAAGACACACAATTGACGATTTTTTATAACGTGATTATTATGTGGTTGTAATCCTTAACTTGACCCACAATGCTGGTTTTTACTTTTTAGTATAGCGTGTTGTTGTAGGTGCGTTTGTGTTTTACGTGTTTTTTTGCGGTTGATAACATGGGTC
>WQSY01000083.1 GCA_009787585.1 Candidatus Bathycorpusculum sp.
GATTTAATAAACTTTATTAGTTATGTTTTTATCTATTTATTCAGTTGGCGGTTAAAACAGTTGGTCTGACTTTTTCACTAAATTTTCATGCGTTTGACGTGTCAAATAGTGCATGTTATTCTGTTACAGTTCCTAAGCGTGATAAAAAGTTGGTTTTGCGTAAACTTGTTCAATACGCTAAAGTTGATAGTTGTGTAAAAGGCACCCCTTGCCCTCAGAGGTTAGTTGGATCAGTTTAGCAGTGAAAGAAAAGGATTCTCACGTAACCCCTGAAAGCCTGCTTATCCCTGAGGATTTTGCTGCAATTATCAAAGCATCCACTAATAAGCGTGATAGAGCAATGCTGTATGTTCTCTTTGAAGCGGCTTTGCGACCGAAGAGCTTTTAACATGACTATTTGTAGTGTAATATTCAAAGATGAGTCTGTCTTATTGCTACAAATGGGAAACAGGCATCAAACGTATACCTCTGGTTCTATCCTGTAAACCTCTACTGGAATGGTTAGAAGATCACCCTAACAAAACAGAACATGATGCGCCTCTATGGTGTGCCCTAGACAATAATCATTTAGGAAAACGTCTAAGTTGTCGACATTTCAGTGCGATAATCAAACGTATAGCTCAAAAAGGGTATAAAAAAAGACATATGGCCCTACCTATATCGCCATACTTCTAACTGCTATGGCTAAAGTTTTCACCGAAGCACGACTTGAACAAATTGCCGGCTGGACCTAGCAGTAAAATGACGAGTCGCTATGTACATTTCTCTGCACGTGACCTAGAAGATGCTGTACTAGAACTTTATGGACTAAAAACCACCACAAAAGATACAGGCATAGCAAAACTATTTGACTGCCAAGATGTAGCAATAAAAATCCTGCAGGTAAAGTACGTTGTACTTGCTGTGGTATAGTATTAAATAAAGAGACTTGCTCTAAAACTGGAAGATGCAAATCAACAACAAACAGAAGAGAGCTCTATAAAACAGAATGCTGAGGTACAAGCTATATGTGAGGCACTTGAGGGAGCTATTTCTTCTTTGCTTCGTCAGATACAGGGTAAATTGTAGCAGGTTTTTTGTATAGTTGCTAGATGTTATTAGATAACGTTTTTTAGGATTTACGCCACCGCAGACTCAACCGCAAGGATTGAGTCTCGCACCCCGGGGCATTTGAAAATAAGGAGCTTGGGTATTTGTGTAAATTGTTTTTTAACAAAATTTAGAGAAAAACTTGTAAATGGTACCCACCTAAAACAGCGAAAGGCCAAAATATTGTCCCAAAGCCTGTAAGGTCTTAACTTTTTTAAGCACAGACAAGTGAAGCGGGTTGTTTTTGTTTCTGTGAAACAAGATATTGCTGTTTATCTCCATACTCTTCTGCAATGAGTTCACTTTATATTCTCCATTATGATAAAATTGTTTTTATGAAAAAACTGAAAAAATCTTGGTTACTTATGGCATTGGTTCTGTTAGTTGCACTGCAAATTATTGTAGTATCTTCTTTTCAGCCTATTGTTGCACGAACTTGTACCGATGAATCTGTAACTGTAGTTATTTCAAAACTCGGTTCTGTTCACCTTAGGGTTGAAGTTAGTATCACTGCTCTGGAATCCAACGTGGTCTTGCTGTTCTCCAATGGCACTCAAAAAGAGGTGCCTGCTTTCTCGCTTTACACGTTTTCAGTAATTATGCCCCGTAGTGGATTCTATCTGGGTAGTTATGGTTTTCAAAGTGAAGGAATTACCCTATCTGATAATCAGCCAGTTGATGTAGAGTTCCTCTCCAACTGTACGCTCACCCAAACTCCATACTCTAACATGGATTGGCTAGGTCAGGATTATCCTCGAGTTTCAGTTTATTGTTTTACTGTGACCGGTAGTGCAATGGTATCTGTTGAAGGGATGAGTGCTGTATTTTGACTGAGGAAGTCCTTTTAAATAAAATGGTCGAGTTTTTCACATCATTAGACCAAGTTAAAAAATACCGCAAGATTGCTTCTACATTGGTGGATTTTGCGTTAATATTTACTGTTTCAGTTGTTGTCTTGTTAACTTTACACTTTGTTGTTAACTTTTTGGATCTCTACGGTGTTAACTACGTTTTTTCTAACAGCAGCATAGTTGCCTTGTCTGACGTTTTAATTCCTTGTTTTGGGATTCTTATAGGGTTTATCTGGGTCAAACGAAAAGTAGCTGCCGTAAAAACTCAACAATGGGAAAATGCTATAGATGAGGGTACTCCCGGCGCATTGAAACTTTTACAGGAAATAAACTGGGACAACATTTTTAGCGACATACGCTTTGCAAAGCTGGGTTTTGTGCTTTACGGGGTCATAAAAGTAGTGGCTTACTGGTTGGTAACCGTTTTTATGTTTACTGTGGGGTCTATTTTTCTGGTAAACTTTTTTCATTTCGTTTTTAACTTTACATTGCTTATAGTTGTATCTTTTATTCTTGTTTTGGTTTTAAGCGGGAAAGATATTTGGAACCGTTATGAGCAGGTTGGACGTCTTGACTCACTTTTGTGGGAGCTTCGATGGTTTGAGAGGGAATTTAGAAATGCCGATTTCCAAGCCTGATCTTTATGTGTTGGCTAGAGTTATAAAGACTCTAAAGGAGAAGGGTAGGTTGAATAAAACCGCTTTAGCAACCTCTACCGGTTTGTCTTATGATCGATTGGTTAAGTATTTGGATTGGATGACTCAAAAGGGTTTCATAGATTTTGATTCAAACGATGAGGTGGTGCTCACAAAATTAGGTGTTGCAACATATGATCAACTTGTGCAATGGATTCTTCAATACGTTGGAAAAGTACGTTTTCCAAAATTAACTTAATCTTACCAAACAGTCATATGATTTGTTATTTAATATGTTGTTAACACATATCTATTGGTGTTTAGTTATCGTTTGATAACAGTGAATTATCTGTTGTTGTATAGTTAATTGTGTAACACAGTATAATTTTTGTAAAGAAGGGCTTTAAAAAAAGAAAATTTTTGTTTAGTGGGTTATAACTCCGATTTTTGTGGCTAAAACATCTAGGCCTTCTGCTTGGAAGGTTTTGGTGATTTTTTCTTGTAGTTCTTTGCCGGGGGTTAGTGCTACCATGCAGCCTCCGCCTCCGCCTCCGGTAAGTTTTGCTCCAATAGCTCCTTGTTTACGTGCTATGTTTACAAGATAATCAAGTTCTACGCTGGAGACGCCGATTTCTTGGAGTATTTTGTGGTTTTCGTTCATAAGTTTACCCATTTCTTCAAGATCTCCTCTTTCCAATGCTCTGCGCCCTGCAATAGCAAGATCTGCTGCTTGACTAAACAGTGGGTTATATTTATCTGGGTTAGTTTTTTTGCGTTCAGCAACTCCTTCTACCATGGCTTTAGTGTTGGCTACTTTGCCGGTGCTGCAAATTACGATTTCAATAGGTGTTCTAATGTTTAGGTGTTCTACAAGGTCCTGTCCGCCTTCAGGGTTTTTTTTAAACCACATTAACCCGCCATATGTTGCTGCTGTATTATCAATACCGCTTGGGTTGCCTGCGTACGCAATTTCCGCTTCATAAGCAATTTGGTTAATTTTTTCATCAGATAGATTTAAGCAAAATTCTTCATCAATGCCTCGTGCAATAGCTACGCTGCTAGCAGCTGATGCTCCTAAACCGCTAAATCCGGGCAGACTTCCTCCTATCCAAATATCCAGAGCTGTTTTAGGATCAAGGCGCATAGCCCTCAACATACGCTCAATAGACTCGATCTGCTGAAGTCTTTTCTCTTTGCTATAGCCCTTCGCAGTTTTGCGATCATCTTTAACTACCAAACCGTTTTTGCCCTTTGTTACAATGGCCTCTGTCGATGAGTCAATAGCTGAAACTATTCCCGCTACTCCATGAACCACAAAGTGTTCACCAAACAAAATTACTTTACCGTAACCTGAACCTTTACCCATATAAATTTTCACCAATAACCAATCTATGAATAATTTAAATAAAAACATTCTTTAAAATTTACCAGTAAACACTCACGGTAAACACTTGAAATAAATATTAAAAAGACCTTAGGCGTAATTATTTTGGCATTCACTATTCTGGTGTGTGTATCATAAATGATTCATTTTTTAGATACTTAAAATGAAATCACCTCATTTGTACACTGACAAAATACATGCCCTGCCACCAAACGCTAATCACGCCCTAAGGCCTAAAGTATGTATGTGAATAGTTTATTGTAAGGTTATGCTTTGTTTTTTTGATAATTTTGGATCTATGGTTTTTGTTAAAGTATTGTCTTTTTACAAGTTGCCATAAAATGAGGTTTACGTGTTTGTCATATGTTGTCTTTGTTGTTTTTTGTTGTTATTTGTCGAGTTTACATGTTGTATGTTGTTTATGTTTAATTGCTGTTTTTAGTTTATACTTTGGTAGTGTACCACTTTAGAATACTTAATTTAAAGTTAAAAAATTCGCGACATGTCTACATACAAGATTAGTGGTTTCTTCAAGGGTTATAGAAGAAAAATCCATTTAGCCTTATAAATAACACACAAAGCAACTGCTAAACCATAAAAGTAGTCTATAGTGGCACACTGCCTACTTTTCATTGTTTGTTTGTAGGGTTTTGTTGTTTTTAGATGTTTGTTTGCAGAAGGCATATCAGTTTCTTTTTAGTTATAAGTGTTGATGGTTTTCTCTGTTAAATCTTCGCAAAATGTGCGTCCAACGGATGATTGGTTAAAAAGTCTTCTAAAACATACAAGTGAGGCCGATGATGATGGTAATGGTCAAATAATTGCTAGGGCTAGTTCGAATAGTTTATGTGTTATTTGTAAGGGTGCTCGTAGTCTTTGTGGTAAGACGCGTTGTCCTATAATGGTTAAAATGCATTATTTTAATAAGAGTATTCCTTTAATGGCTAACCAGGACATTTCAGGTATGTCTCCACCTAGTGTGTTTATTGGTCGAATTGGTTATCCCAATGTTTACGCAGGGCCTTTGGTGCCGCCTGTAAGTGAGGACACTAGCATTTATGATTTGCCTGAGCAATGGTTTGGGAAGTCTATTGATGAAATCGTGGGTTTTCGCTCCATGTTGGTACGTGGGAAGCACCGTGTTAATGTGACTAATGTTCTTGCGGCTGGAAAAATTCTTGAGGCTACTCGCGAGTTAGCTTTAGTGGATAATAGTGTAAACATGGAGCTAAATCTTACAAAAAAGCCCAGTGGTTCACTTTTTTTAGATGATGATGTCCAACCCTTTGGGCCCTCTGCACCCATACGAGATATGCACATAGGTAACGCTCGCTATGAACAGCATATTGAAAAAGCCTTCTATGATACAGATCTTAAATCAACTAATGCAGTGTTGGAACTTTATAACCAAGGTGTTATAGTTACTAAAATCCAAAAAGCCTTCAGTGTCGGAGCTTTTGGGGTTGAAAAAAACCGGCGTTTAGTGCCCACACGTTGGAGCATAACAGCTGTTGATGATATAATATCTAAAAGTCTTCGCGAACAAGTAAAAACCTACCCCGAAATAAACGAGTACCGCGTTTATGAATCCGTCTATCTTGACAACGTATTTGAAATCCTCATGCTACCTAGACAGTACAGTTATGAGTCCATGGAAGCCTGGTACCCCGGAACCGTTTGGAACCCTGCAGGCAAAAATGTTGTCATATTTTCTGACTGGGAAGGCAACAACGGACGCACAACATACGCCTCCATCGGTGGCTGCTACTACTCTGCACGGCTAGCAACCTGTGAGCTACTTGTTAAAGAACAACGACAGGCAACAGTTATTGTACTCCGCGAAGCCCGCCCCGGATATATTATGCCCATTGGCGTTTGGCAAGTTCGAGAAAACGTGCGCAATGCTATGAAACAAAAACCCTTCCAATTCAAAACCCTCCCCGAAGCACTACAGCATATAAGTACCCGATTTGAAATCCCTCTAGGTCGATGGATAAGACAAAGCGAACTTTTAAAACAAGTTCTATATCAAAAAAAGATGTCAGATTTTTTTAACTAACCTAAATTCCAGTAAAGCGTAACTATGTCGTGGTAACAGGTGCAAAAATTCGTTGAAATCATAATGCGAGGTAAAATGGTGTTTGTCACTAAGGGTAGCATAGTTATAATTACGCAGAATATAACTATGTTTTTTTACAATTTAATCTATTAAAAACACTTAAAAAACCGTTAATTTAACCATTACGCCATTTTTTACCGAAATTGCAGTTATATTTTCAGGATTTTAGGTAACTAAACATAATCAGGGGTCGTGTCCTAAACTTAAGTTATAAAAGTGTGGTGATGCACATAGATAGAGAAAAAGAGTTTGTGCACTAGGCAACAACAGAGATAAAATACCCTTCATTGCGAAGGTAACAAAATTAGAAAATGCGAGAAAAATAACAAAAAACCACGCCACTTTTGCAACAATTACAAAAAATGTTCCACACCCAATACACCTACAACGCCTAGAAACCAGACGTCCATAAAAAAGTCTTAGCCTGAGCAGCAAACAGCGCAAGAACACACGCAATAGCAAGATAAGAAAAAATCCACCACGACACCGTCACCTCAATTTTAAAAAAACAAAAAACCAGATAACAAACACCAATAAAGCATTCTTTAAAACTCACAAAGAAACAAAAATCAGCATAGAACTTGATGAAAGCGGTCCTTTGTGGGTGATAAAGCTCATCAGTGTGGCTTTGGCGGGTAATTGATCACCTTTCAGGTACACCTATTTTGTTTTGGTTTGGTGGTCAGATGCGGGAAATTTTAAAGTGCTACAAAAACTCCTTGCACCTCTTAACATAGTTACGTGTTATGTTGATGGGGATTGGGTTTATGTGAATAATATTGTTGCTGAGTGGTTGATTGTTGGCAAGAAGAATACGTAGCGTATTGAGTGTAAGTATCTTTTGCTTAGAATGTGGTGTTCTCGTTTTGTGTGGTGGTGGATTCGTTTTTTAAAGAGTGTTGAGATGCATAAAATCGTTGTTGGATATACAATTAACACGTGAATGTTTGGAAGAAACTACTTAATGACATGAGTTTAGGACATGACCTATTTTGTCTGCTAAGTATGCAAGCAGGCCTACAGATCATGAGTCGCCTTATTTTAAGTCTTTACTGTATGAAACTGCGGCGCGTTTTGGTCGGTTGGATTTGGTTGTTGGGGATGCGGCGTATTTGTCGCGGGCTAATTGCGATTTGGTGGCAGGTGTGGGTGGTGTGCCGCGGTTTTATTCCAAGAAAGGTACATCGTTGCGTCAGAAGGGTAGTGCCGCGTGGCATAAAATGCTTGCGGATTTGATTTCTGATCCGCAAAAATGGCTAAAAGACTACCATAAACGCTCAAATATCGAAGACTGTTTTTCAACTTTAAAACGTGACAATCCTTTACCGTTACGCAAAAAGCTTGATAAGCGCAAACAACAAGAAACCTTCAGCCGTGCCTGCAACCTAAACATCAAACGCTTCTGCTACCTAAACTACTTGGAAAACATTAATGCAAGAGAAAGCTGGCACAAATAATATTGTCCCAAAGCCACAAATTGGAAAACTTTTAATTAAACATATGTATAAATAATAAAAACGAGATGATTTAAATGAATGAGAAAAGAACAATAACAATTGTGAGTTTGTTGTTATTTACAGGGCTAGTACTGGTTGTGCTGGGCATTATACGTCTTTCTTTTTTTAAAGAGTCCATAATACATCTTTTATATGTAATAATAGGTTCTGTTTTAATAGTGTTAGGGACGGTAATTACACGGATATACAGAGTTCCGCTATCCAAGATAATACAATAGTTTAATTCTCAATTTCAGGCATTACCTCCCGATTTTTAATTAAATTCGCTTGTGTCGCGGGGTTTATCCTCTTCGCACAGGAGCTTTTTTGCGTCTGCGCCCCAAAACCGAAACACAGCCAAAAATTCCCAAAATCTGGTCAAGTGGACAAGCCAACTAAACCATAACCAAAACCGTTATCATGATGTGACATGTCCGCTTTAATTGCGCCCTTTGACGTTGACGTTTCCTTAAATTAAGAAGGACGCAACTATACAATTTCTTCGAAATTGTATACCTTTTTGGGAAATCATTTTAACTAAGGGAGTGCGATTAAATAACTTTTACAGTTGAATATTGTTTGGAGTGGCATTTAGTTTATTAGCTATGAAAATCTGCGTGTATGTGTTGTTATGGGTTGTTTTTATTAGTTATTTTGTAACTATTTTCAATGACCACTTCACGACTGTAAAAGTTATTTTGTAACTATCCCTAAGGGATTACCCGAAAATAAATTTTACACTCAGAAACAAGGGTGATTATCGCGCATGGACATTTTCCATTCACTCTTTTTACGCATAAATTTATATGTAAACCTGAACTCTGAAAAATAACCCATAGGTAACCAATTTTACGCCCAATTTATGCCCAATTTCAAAAATAAACACCAACTCTTAAAATAGGTTAACCCCAGGTTAACCCATAGGTCAACCCAATGCAAAACACCCCCAACCAACACAAAACACACACCAACAAATCAAAAACCCTGCAAACACACCCTAAACTCAAAAAAATAGCAAAATGACACTACACACTAAAATAAAAGGACAAATGAGGTATTTTCAAACAACATAACCAAGACCTATGGGGTAACTAAGCAAAGTTCAGGTGTAAAATTTATTTCCAAACAGTCTCTAAACTGATGTTCAGCTGTTTGCGGTAAAAACGGTTTGATTTGCTCTGCTTTTGCTGTTTGAAGAACATATTTTTTGGCTACACATGTGTTATAGATAAAAT
>WQSY01000084.1 GCA_009787585.1 Candidatus Bathycorpusculum sp.
CCGTAACTCCCGCTGTTTTAGGTAATCGATATTTCGATTTTTAGTTTTTCTGCCAAAAGTCTCGAGGACTTCGGAATCTCAGAAAGCACCCACCCAGCCCCTAACTTCAATTTAAACACCCTCGAAAAATGCAACACCACATCACCCACAGAATACCGATCCAAAACATTACAACCCAAAAGCAAATCATAAACCCTATAATAAAAAAGCAAAGCCACAAAATTCACAAACATCCAACCCAACAACCCCACATCATCTCGCATATACAACCGATCCGCACTAAACGAATTCTTAAAAACATCAAACACCTGCTCCACCTCCACCCGCTCCTTTAACAACTCAAACACGCGCAGCCCCAAACCCACAATTAGTAACAACCGCAATCGTCCCCATACAAAACTGCCGCTCAAAAAACCCCGACAAATCCAACCCCCCCTTCTTCTTCTCTNCACTCTTCACTGCATACGACACAGAATCCTTCACCTCCTCCNCCCGCAAAAACTCATCCAAAAACAAAATCACCCTCCGACCACCGCTCTCCAGCTCTAATTTTTGCTCCTTAAACCAAATCACCCGCTTATCAAACTGAAAACAACCATCAAACGCTTTGCGATCCCCACTACGCACAGGCACATAACTAATCAACACATTATTGCGCTTAAGAGGCAAAATATAGCTCATATCCACACTCTTGTCCTCTAACGCCAAAAGGTTTGCCTCGGAGTAGAACCCCTTATCGCCTATTAGCAGTGCCTTTTTTAGTTGCGCTTCTTTAACAGAGTTTATAACCGTGGATACGTCTCGGATGCTGCCTGGTACGAGTCTAAAAAAAGACGGGGTCTTTTTATCTAGCGATAGCAGCAAAATTAGGTTTACTTGGGGGAGGTATTCTTCTTGATGGTTATGTCCCAGAGTGGCGCTTATTATGCCTTCGCTTAGGCTAAAGATGTGGGTGAGATCGATTACTATTTGGTCGCCGGTTTGGAAGTTTTGCATGAATTGGGTCATGGTTTGTCTTTTGGTGCCTAAGTCGTGGATGAGTTTGCTTAGGCTTTNGGGGGAGACTTTTGTTTGGGGGAGGGCGTCGGAGAGGTGGCTGGTTTGGTAGTGGGTTTGGATGTTTTTTAGGGGGGATTGGTGGAATAGTNGGATTGTGGCGAGGGTGGTTATTTGTTGCCATTGTTGGGGGTAGTGTTGTTGTAGGTGTTGGATTATGTCTTTGCATTGGGTTAGGATGAGGTTGGTTGCGGCGTATTCTTTGATTGTTATTTGTTGTTGGGTTTGGGTTTGGTGTTTGGGTGGGGTGAGGCNTTGGGGTGTTATTTTGCCTAGGTATTGTTGGGTTATTTTTTGTGATCGGCCTTTTTTGGGGTTGTATTTGCTGGTTATTTGGTAGAGGTAGTGGTGTTGGTTTATGGTTTTGATTTCTGTGTTGGGGGTTTTGTATTTTTGGGCCCATTCTGGGAGTGGTATAGATTACCTATTTAGGGAATCTGTTATTTATGTTTTTTTGGCTTTTTTTGGCTTTTGGACGGTGAAATTTGGTTAAAAGTAAATAGGTTACCTAAAACAGCGGGAGTTACGGGTTAAGTGATAGTGAAATGAAAAATATTTAATCAAATAGTACAATAGTGTGAAGATAACATAAGAAAGAAAGAGTTAGTCTTGCTTGTCGTTATGTCGTTTTTAGATGTGTGTCTGCGTGATTTGAGCTTTATTGTTTTGTAAGGGGTGTTAGTTGCGGTTTTGTCCGTTGCCTAGTATGGTGTATTTTGTGGTTGTTAGGTTTTGTATGCTCATGGGTCCTCGTGCGTGTAGTTTTTGGGTGCTTATTCCTATTTCTGCGCCTAGGCCGAATTGGTTGCCGTCTGTGAAGCGGGTGCTGGCGTTCCAGTAGACTGCTGCGGCGTCTATTTCTTGTAGGAATTGTTTGGCTTTTGTAAAGTCTTTGGTTATGATAACTTCGCTGTGTTTTGTGCCGTACTTGTTTATGTGAGTTATTGCTTCTGTTAGGTTTTCAACAATTTTTATGCTTATTATTAAGTCTAAGTATTCGGTGTGCCAGTCTTGTTCTGTTGCTTCTTTAACTTTTTCTGGTGCGATTTGGCAGGTTTTTTGGTCGCCTCTAATTTCTACACCGTTTTTGTATAGTTCTGTAACTATTTTAGGTATGTATGTTTGGGCTATTTTTTTATGGATTAACAGTTTTTCAACAGAATTGCAGACTCCTGGGCGCTGAATTTTAGCTGTTATTATTATAGGTGTTGCCATTTCTAGGTCTGCGTCTTCGTCTATGTATATATGACAGTTGCCTGTGCCGGTTTCGATAACTGGAATTTTTGATTTTTCAATAACTGTTTTAATCAGGTCTGCGCCGCCTCTGGGAATTAGCACGTCAATGTATTGGCGCATGCTCATTAGTTCTTCAACAACTTTATGCTCCGGCGAGTTTATTACTTGTATGGCGTCTGTGGGAACACTAGTGTTTGCTAGGGCTTCTTGTAGTATTTTTCCTATTACAATATTTGATTGTAGAGCATCTGTGCCTCCACGTAAAATAACGGCGTTACCTGCCTTAATGCAGATTCCTGCCGCGTCTGAGGTAACATTTGGCCGTGACTCATATATTACCCCGACAACTCCTAGAGGAACACGAATTTGACTTATAATTAATCCGTTCGGCCGTGTCCAACTAGATAAAATGGTGCCTATAGGCTCTGATAAGTTACAGACTTCTCTTAATTCTTTGGCCATGGTTTGAATTTTTTTCTGATCTAACGATAACCTGTCAAGAAGGGAGGCCTTCAAATTTTTAGTTTTTGCAGCTGTAACATCTATTTGATTGGCGGTAAGAATCTTTTCAAAGTTCGCTTCTAAAGCGTTTGCCATTTGCTGTAAGGCTAAATTTTTTTGTTCCGCTGACAGTTTTGCCATTTGAACGGAAGCCACTTTGGCTCTTTGACAAATCTCCTCTATGGTGGTTGTCACTTCTTTATTCTCCTATAAAATGAATGTTTTTATGTTCAATTACCTCTTTAGGCTTATCGGCTCCTAATTTTTCTAAAACCTCGGTAATTTGTAAGCCCTTTATCTGATCTAGTTGATTGCTGTTAAAATTAGGGTTACCCCTTGCAAATTCTTGACGATTTTCCTCCTCCTCAAGGCTTACAACATCTCCTACATTAAAAACGCCGACAACATTTGTAACTCCTACAGCAAGCAGACTTGAGCCTTTAAGTATGGCTTCTTTTGCGCCCCTGTTAACTTGAATGACACCTTTTACAGCGGCGCCATAGGCAATCCAGCGTTTCATAGCGGTCATTTTTTTTTGAGGCTTAAAAAAAGTCCCCACTTCTTTGCCTGATATAACGTCTATTATTACATTTTCTTTTCTACTATTTGATATTACCACAGGAATTCCACAGTTAGTGGCAATTTCAGCGGCTTTAATTTTACTTTGAATTCCCCCACGTCCCCTTTTACTTTTGCCTCTAAGCGAATTTTTCAATTCCTCTGTTATGCTATCTACAGTTCTTATAAGCTCTGCATCTGGCTCTGAGGGGTCTTTTGTGTATAAGCCTTCAACATCTGAGAGGATAATTACAAAGTCCGCTCCAATGGCTCCGGCGACTAGCACTGAGAGAATATCATTATCACTAAAATTTACCTTATATCCCTCATTTAGTCTAAGTTCTGCAACACTTGTTACATCATTTTCGTTAATAATAGGCACAACACCATTTTTAAGCAACAATGTTAACACGTCGCAAATATGCACATATGCCTCTCTATTTGAGAGGTCCTCTGCGGTAAGTAAAATCTGTGCCACTTTTAAGTCATACATTGCAAATAATTTACGATATTTAGCCATTAATACGCTTTGACCTGTAGCAGCTGCAATTTGCTGAAAAACTATATCATTAGGTTTAAGCGTAATTCCTAGCTCTGCAACTCCTGCTGCAACAGCACCTGATGTTACAAGCACCATTTTATCTCCTTGTTTTGTTGCTTGCGCTATTTGGCAAACAAGATTTTGCATTTCATGCTCATCTAATTCGCCCCTCTCCGTGGTTATGCCACTTGTGCCAACTTTTACAACTATTAATCTTGAAGGCATATCTTTCACTACTATTTGTTAACTGACAGTTGTCTTACTTAAAAAGACACTAACGTAGACAGTAACTAGTATAGTCTAACTAAAATTTATACATTTAAACAATAAGCATTAGTTTTTATACACCCTTTTTAAGAAAAATATATAAGTCTTCAACACATCGAGATGAGGCTTGGATAATCATATGATCGTACCGTTACAAATACTATCTTTATCTAGTATGGACTTAACTCGAATTGCATTTCTACTTGCACCAATTGCAGGTGTTATTGCAATACTTGCATCTTTATTACTTATGCGTAAAATTGGTAAAATGGATCCCGGGTCTCCTAAAGCTCAGGAAGTAGCGCAGGCTATACGTGTTGGAGCTTATGCCTTTCTAAAAAGGCAGTATAAAACAATCTCAATTATTACCGCGGTCATCTTTGTGTTAATTGCCGTTCTTTTCGGCGTTTCACAGGGATTTGCGGCTGGTATGGGCACAGCTGTGGCTTTTCTAATTGGCGCTGTAGCCTCTTTAGCAGCCGGTTACATAGCCATGGACAACGCTACAAAGGCTAACGTCCGCTCAGTGGCTGCCGCTAAAATAAGCGCTGATAAAGCCCTAAAAACTGCGTTTTATGGCGGAGCAACCATGGGCTTTGCAGTTGTTGGACTTTCACTTTTAGGCGTAACCATTCTATTTCTAATATACGGCGGATATGGCGCACTTTTCAACCAAACCCTTGATGCTACAACAGCCGCTAACTTGGGCCGAAGCGCCGCAAGCGGCATTGTAGGCATGGGCTTTGGAGCCTCCCTAATTGCACTATTTGCACAACTCGGCGGCGGAATATTTACCAAAGCAGCTGACATCGGCGCAGACATTGTAGGCAAAGTCGAAGCCGGTATACCTGAGGATGACCCAAGAAACCCTGCCTGCATAGCTGACAATGTCGGAGACAACGTCGGAGACTCAGCGGGCAGAGGCGCAGACCTTTTTGAGTCAGCTGTCGGCGAAAACATTGGCGGCATGATTATCGGCGGTATAATTAGTGCTGTTACAGGAAACTTGCTGTTTCTAATATTCCCCCTAATCATTCGTGCTTTAGGCATATTTGCCACTCTTATAGGCATGCCATTTGTAAAACTATTACCCTCAGAGATGAAAAACCCTATGAAAGCTCTTCGAAAAGGCGTAACAGTTACCACTATTGTGTGCGCTATAATGTTCTTTATTGTATCCCTACTCTTCTTCCGCGTCGGCTGGTTCTACATATTTGGCAGCTTAATGACCGGCCTAGTTGCTAGCGTATTGATTGATTACATAACAGACTACTATACTGGTCGTGACCGAACACCTGTTAAAAAAATTGCCAAAGCAAGTCAAACGGGCAGCGCAACTAACATAATAACTGGCATAGCTGTGGGTTTAGAAACAACTGCCCTGCCCATAGTTACTCTTGTTGTTGCTTTAATTATGTCCTACGTATTTGGACAACAGTTCGCTATATTAAATGGCATTCCAGCCTTTGAAGGCGGCATTTATGGCACAACTCTTGCAACAATGGGTATGCTAGCCGTGATGGGTATAGTTTTAGCCCTTGACGGTTTTGGACCAATTGCTGACAATGCTGCTGGCATTGCAGAAATGGCCGGCGACCGAGGCTCTGCAGAAACCATGGAGGCACTTGACGCTGTGGGCAACACAACAAAGGCGTTAACTAAAGGCTTTGCCTTGGGCTCAGCATTATTAGCCGCGTTATTGCTGTTTCATACATATATTGAAGAAGTAGCTCTCCAAACAGGCATACAAATAACAATTGACATCTCAAATCCAGTTGTGCTTATCGCAGGTTTCATAGGTGCAATGTTACCGTTTCTATTCTCTGCTCAAGCCATTGACGCTGTTGGTAAAGCGGCCACAAAAATGGTTGCTGAGGTAAGACGCCAATTCAAAGAAATACCTGGCATTTTCGATGGCACAGCAAAACCTGAGTATGATAAAGCTGTGGACATTAGCACAAAGGCTGCTCTCTCAGGTATGATTGTACCTGGCATAATTGTTGTAATTGTGCCTATAATCGTTGGTGTCCTAATGGGTCCTGTTGCAGTTGGCGCCCTTGTCATCGGATGTACTTTAACAGCTGTGCCCTTAGCCCTCTTTATGAACACAGGGGGTGGAGCATGGGATAATGCAAAGAAACATATTGAAGCGGGTAACCTTGGTGGCAAAAACAGCCCTGCACATCAAGCAGCAGTCGTTGGTGACACAGTTGGTGACCCCCTAAAAGACACCGCAGGACCAAGCTTGCATGTGCTTATAAAACTGTTGAGCACTCTTTCTATAGTGTTCATACCCTTGTTCCTCAACCTGTTAGGTTTAATTTAACCCGCAGGGATTGTCCCCTATTTTTAGGGTAATACTTTTTTTCTTGAAAAATATGTAGTGTCGTTGTTGTTATTTTTGATGTGTGTTGTCTACTTTTTTTGTAGTGTTAAGTGTATTCTAAATTCTTGTAAAGTGTAACTATGTTGTGGTAACAGGTGTAAAAATTTGTTGAAATCATGATTGTGAGGTAAAATGGGTTGTCATTAATGGTAGCATGTTATAATTATGCAGAATATAGTTATGTTTTTTTAGAATTTAATCTATTAAAAACATTTAAAAAACTGTTAATTTAACTCTTCTGTCATTTTTTATTGAAATTTTATAGTTATATTTTCGGGATTTTAGGTTGTATGTTTAAATAGTTTGTATTTTAATAAATTTAAGTTTTAATTTAAACATTAAAACAAATTGCATTTAATTATTTTATTTGTATAGTTCTTTTTTAATAAAAATTTATAAGTATTTTTATTAATATGTGATATTATGTGATTGTTGTAGTTGTATTGGATAATAAAAAACTTATAACATGATTTTCAAAAAAGAGGGGTCGCCCGTTTTAAAGCTGTTTCCCCAGTTATTTAACCATTTAAAACCAATTTTAAACCCCTTTCATTTTCCTAGAACAGGATCTTTTCCATACTAACCATACATCTCTCCCAAAAAACATAAACTCAAAACAAACCTCAACCCTTCAACACTAACCACATTATCATCACACTACACAGACCTATAAAACTACCACAACCCCTCCATCCAACAATTAAAAACAAACACGACGTTGAAAACAACAAACTAAAAAGACCATACAAAAATTATACCCACAAGCGCACTATATTTTTACCTCCCTACAATACTTTACCTTTAAGAGATGCGTTTAACTTGAAAATTGTAGAAAAAAACCTGCAACAGGGCTTTATCAAAGTAGTGCCTGACACACCCGATGACCTATGGCACCTATACAACATAGTCTATAGAGGCGATGAAGTCTATGCTTACTCATCAAGAGCTATAAAAACTGACTCAGAGGCCTCACGTCCAAAAAGCGCCGAACGCGTTTCCGCCTTCATGGGCGTAACAGTGGAATCTGTAGGGTGGGACAAATTTTTAGGAAAACTTCGCGTCCACGGCTTAATCTGTCATGCCCCCGAAATAATACCCACAGGCGCACACCACACAATAGCCCTAGGCTTAAACCAACAATTTACCATAGTAAAAAAACAATGGCCAAAACATCTCCTAGACCGATTAACTATGGCAAGCGAAAGCGAAAAACCCCTCCTTATACTCTCAATAGACGATGAAGGCTTTGCCATTGCAGAAACTAAACAATACGGCGTTGAAATGAAAATTGAAGAACGCATACGCCTCCCAGGAAAACACGAAGCTGACAAACGTGTTGAGGGCACAAAAGCCTATTTCCGAAAAGTCCTAAACAGTTTAAACCAACTCTGGACCCAAAACCACAATCCCATAGTAATAATCGGCGCCGGATTTGTAAAAACCGATTTCGCACGCTACTTAGCTGACGAAAACAAAGACATAAACAAATACGTAGCTGACGTAAAAAGCGTCAATAACGGCGGAACCTCTGGTATATATGAAGCTCTCCGCTCAGGTGTATTACTAAAAGCCACAAACCAATTACGCATAGTCGAGGAAACCGAAGCTATGGAAGAAGTCATGAAACGCCTAGGAAAAGGCGAAGGCACAATAACTTACGGTATAACCCGTGTTGAAGAAGCAATTCAAATGGGCGCTATTGAAAAACTAATCATTGCCGACACGGCCCTAAGAGACGCCGAAGAAGACCAACGGCTTAAACTTGAAACCCTCATGCGAGACGTTGAAAGACAAAACGCCAAAATCACCGTAATAAGCACCGAACACGAAGCCGGCTCAAAACTCTTATCCCTTGGCAGCGTAGTCGCACTACTAAGATTCCCCCTATACCACACATCACCCTCACCGTCAACATAGCCGACAGTAACAACATTAGCGCTCAACAATAAACCTCCCTTTAACATGCCTAAAAACTATTTACTCACGTAAACAAACTTTTTTCTCCATGTTTTATAAAATTAATTACTGTTCTAATAGTTGGAACTATATTAGACCTGACAGATAATACTAACCGTTAGTTAGTTGGTGCCTATGGCTGTTGATTTAAACGAGTTAGAACCTGTATTCAATAAGTTTTTAACTATCAGCATGTCTATTTTGTTGAGGTTAGCTACTTGAGATATGATACTGATTTAACTGATAAAGAATGGA
>WQSY01000085.1 GCA_009787585.1 Candidatus Bathycorpusculum sp.
GGGTTTTGCCGTGTTGTCTTGTGGGTACGAATTGTCTACCGCATTTTTTGCATCTATATCGTTGTTCGCCTTTTATAAAACCTGATTTAAAGGTGCTTTCGTTTCCACACTTTGTACATAACATAACAACATCAATACATTACACCACACCCAACATAAAAACGTTATTTAGTTAACACTCTCTTATGTGTTAAACATTTCAGGGATCAAATCGACGATATTTAAGTTTAACACATCAATAAGGCTAAAACTTGTTTGGTTATCAATTTATTTTGACAAGATATATTAGCTATTGTTTTAAACTATAATAAAGAGTTTATATGTGTAAGGGTCTAGTTTGGCATCGGAGTGTTTTAGCTAATGGTTTGCGGGTTTTGTTTTTTCCAAAGGTTTCGGCAAATACAGCACAGTTAGCAGTTGCTGTTAAGTATGGTTCAAATAATGAGGTAGAGTCTGAGGCGGGTGTGGCTCATTTTTTGGAGCATATGCTATCGGGGGGTTCGCAGGAACGCATTGAAAAGTCGCGTAGTGTGGAGAGTTTTGGGGGGAGTTTGAATTTTTATACAGATCATGAGTACACTATGAGTTTTGCAGATGTTTTACCTGAAAGTTTACCTAAAGCCGCGGGGGTGCTCTCAGAGTTGTTGTTTAATTCTTGTTTTGAGGAGGAAAAGTTTGTTTCAGAGAGGGAAATTATTCTTCACGAGTTATCTGAGGAAAGAGATGATCCCTCAACGGTGATTAACGAGTTGTTGCTTAAAACTCTCTTTAAGCATCATGCTATTAGTCGTCCTATTGGGGGTTATCCAAAGACTCTAAAGAAATTAGAGTTATCTCACTTAGAGGCTATTCATAGCGCTGTTTATGAGCCTAAAAACATGATTTTAATGCTAATGGGTAATCTTTCAAACGGTCAAATTCAAGAGGTTTTAAAACACTTTAAAGATAAGTCAGAGCAGCAAAAAACACCGGCGGCTATGGTTGCTGTTAAACAGGTTTATCCGCAGAACATGTCTAAACGTGTTAGAAGGGTTTCTAAAGAGAAGAGGGGTCTTATGCAGGCTTATCTTAACATAGGCTGTCAAACGGTTAATACAAAGAGTGCAGATGCTCCAAAGCTTGATTTAATTAGTATGATTTTAGGTGGAGGTACTAGTTCGCGGTTATTTATTGAACTGCGAGAAAAAAGAGCTTTAACATATGACGCTGCAGCGGTTCATATAGATGGTTTAGATTTTGGATATATTAATATAGGCTGTGCTGTTAAAAGTGTAAATGTTGAAAAAGCACAAAAACTAGTTTTTGAAGAGCTGGCTAAATTGCGAGTTGAAAAAGTTTTAGAGGAAGAGTTGGAGCGTAACAAAAAGTTGATGCTAAAAAGTATACTGCGAGGGATTGATAGTCCGGATAGTTGTCAGGACATTTTAGCATACATGGAAATTCAATACAGTCAGGAAAATGCTCTTGTGGAGTATTTGGAGAGGATTAAGGCGGTTACCACTTTAGATATTTTAAATGTTGCGCAAAAATATTTGCAAGAGGACAATTTTGTTTCAGTTGTTCTTAAACCAAAATAGTTAGCTTGAAATAGGGTAATAAATCAGCATCTTTATTTGTGTCGTGAGCATTTATCGTAAATAAAAAGGTTTCAGGATGTGCATTTATGGTTGAGTTACGTGTACAGGAGCATCAGGTTCTTTTAGGGTTAGAAAAAAATGGCGGTAAAGCATCTGTTGAACAATTAATGGTTGCATCTAATTTGCCTGACGCTGCAGTTATGCGTAATGCTCTAACTTTACAAGAGAATGCATTGTTAAATATACATGCTGCAACACAAAATGTTATCAAATTAACAGAGGAAGGTAAAGCGTATGCTAGGGAGGGTTTGCCGGAACGTAAACTTTTTAGAGCCATTGCTGAAATGGGTGGAGAGGCAGATTTAAAAGAGGCAGCTAAAAAGGCAGGTTTGCCTGCAGAGTTTATTCAAATCGCGTTAGGCTGGGTTATTCGTAAAAAATGGGCAATTTTTTTTGGTCAAAATAATCGTGTAAAACTTTTAGATGAATTTTTAGACAACTTTGCGGCTTCCCATGGAAAGGATGAGGAACTCTTAGAGCAGCTAATTAATAACGGAGATGAGCAGGTAATAGTTGATGAGTTAAATGTCTCCATGAGAGGGGAGGCGGAGCAGCTTAAAAAACGTAAACTAGTTGTTATTGAGCTTAAAACAACACGTTTTCTTCAAATAACAAAAGAGGGCAAAACAGCGCTTTTAGAGGGAAAAATGGTTGAACCCGAAGTTACGCAACTTACACCGGAGCTTATAATTACAGGCAAATGGCGTTCAGTTAAATTGCAGAAATACAACATTGAAGCCCCGGTAACCAAATTTTGGCCCGGTAAGAAGCATCCTTATTTGAGTTTTCTTGATAATGTACGAGAAAAACTGGTAACTTTGGGTTTTCAAGAAATGACAGGCACCAGTGTTGAGACCTGCTTGTTTAATTTTGACGCATTAAACATTCCACAAGATCATCCGGCACGGGAACCCAGTGACATTTACTATGTTAAAGAGCCAACACGAGGTGATATAGGCTGTCATAGAGAAATTGTTGAGCGCATTAAGGAGACACATGAAAATGGCGGACAAACAGGCTCAACAGGTTGGGGTTACCCTTACACTTTTGAGGCAGCACAAAGTCTAATTCTGCGTGGCCATGGCACCTGTTTAAGTGCACGTACACTTAAAAATAAAGAGTTACAGGTGCCAAGTAAGTATTTCTCAATTGCCCGTGTTTACCGCCCTGAGGTAGTAGACCGGACGCATCTCTCAGAGTTTAATCAAATAGAGGGTATAATTATTGATCCAAACTTGAACTTAAAAGACCTCTTAGGTGTTCTTGGCAGATTTGCAACAGAAATTGCAGGAGCTAGTAAAGTGCGGTTTAAACCGGATTATTTTCCCTTTACAGAGCCAAGTGTAGAGTTAAGCGCTTACAAGGAGGGCTATGGTTGGATAGAATTTGGCGGTTCAGGAATTTTCCGTCCAGAGGTAACACACCCCTTAGGAGTGGACATACCCGTTATTGCCTGGGGACTTGGCGTAGATAGACTATTTATGATGCACTCAGGAATTGAGGACATACGAACAATATTTTGTCAAGATATAAACTGGTTAAGAAAAAAACAGGTGACATAAAAAATGCCTACAATTGATATAGAATACAAAGAACTTGAGCAACTGTTACATATAGAGCTTAATTGGGATATGGAAAAATTAGACGACATTTTAGCGTATGTTAAAGCAGAAGTTAAAGGGTACAATAAACAGGATGAAACTGTTAATATTGAATTTAAAGACACAAATAGACCTGATCTTTGGAGCGCTGAGGGGCTAGCACGTGCTCTAAAGGGATTTGTTAATAGTCAACAAAGAGGTATAAAACAATACAGTATAGCTAAATCGGAAGTGGAAGTTTTTGTTAGCCGAGATCTCTATGATATACGCCCATACATTGCCTGCGCCGTCATTAAAGAGGTACACCTCTCAGATGCTATCATTCGCGGCTTGATGCATTTACAAGAAAAACTAGATCAAACATGTGGACGCGGTCGTCGAAAGGCTAGCATTGGCGTGTACAATTTAGATTTAATTAAACCACCTATTGAATACACAGTTGTTAAACCCCATGAGGTGGAATTTACACCGTTGGGCTTTACAGAAGATATGACCTTAAATGATATCTTAGAGGTTCATCCAAAGGGCTGTGAGTACGGACACATAATTAAATACAATGCGCTATATCCTATGCTCTTTGACTCGGAGGGTAGAATTTTGTCGTTGCCACCTATTATAAACTCTAATGATTTAGGCAAAGTAACTGAAAAGTCTCAAAACCTCTTAGTAGAAGTTACAGGTACGTCACATAAAACCGTTCTTAACATGTTAAATCTTGTTGTAACAATGCTAATTGACCGAGGCGGCAAAGCTTATACGACAACTATTCATTATCCAGAGGATTCTAACTATGGCACCGTTCAAAAACAAGAAATCACACCTAACTTTGATAATCAACATTTGCAGTTAAATATTGAATACACAAACAAAATTTTAGGGTTAGAGTTAACTTCTAACCGTATGGTAGAGCTGCTTCAAACGGCAGGCTTTAACATAGAAAAAACATCTATAACAGATATAGAGGTGCTCATACCATGCTATCGCACAGACATTATGCATCAAGTGGATTTAATAGAGGACATAGCAATAGCCTATGGATACAACAATATAAAGCCTAATTGGCAGGAATTACCAACGGTGGGCAGAGCAAAGCAGGATCAGCAACTGATAAATCATGCACGTGACCTAATGATAGGCCTTGGCTTTCAAGAAATTTTAAACACCACCCTAACAAATAAGGAAACACTTTTTAACAAAACAAACAGGCCTCTAACACCTCATATAGAGATAAGAAACCCGAAAGTGATAACCATGACGTGTCTACGCAACGCATTACTGCCGGGTCTTTTAGAGGTTTTAAGCAATAATCAATCTGTAGAATTTCCTCAAAAAATCTATGAACAAGGCAAAGTAATCCATCCCGATCAGACAAGTGAGACTAAAACATTAGAGGAGGAGCATTTGGCAGCTATTACAACGCATCCCATGGCAGGTTTTAGCGAGATCAAAGCCGTTTTAGACAGTTTTCTTAGCAATTTTGATGTACAATGGCAGATAAAGCAGGCGAGCCAGCCTACATTTATAGAGGGCAGAACGGGCAGAATTATTATAAATGGTGATCAAGAAATTGGAGTTATAGGGGAAATTTCGCCACAAGTTTTAGAAAACTGGAAACTTGAAAACCCTGCAGCCGCCTTTGAAATAAATCTACAAAGAATTATAAACAATAAACTTGCAAATAAAAAATAATACACATTTTTTTATTGTACCGGTAAGCGTTTATTCATCAACGCCATAGCCAAATTCTATTTTAGCATTAGTATCTTTGCAGTCTTTGATGTGTTGTTCAGCATTGTTGCCAAACCGTTTAAGATGTAGCTCTAAATCTGTTTGAGTACAGAATATGCAGGCACAATAAGGACACTTAAGATATGGCACCGATGCATTGTTAGGAGTGTTCATAACAAGTTAACTAAGTTTGGGGCTATTAAATTTTATCTAACAACATATTTTGCGGTTCTACTAATTGGACGTTTGATAGTGCAAGTGTTCTTATTGTTAAACATATATACTACTATGACTACAGTATATTGGGGAAAGATATGACATCAGAAAAGAAAAAAACAGGTTTATGCATAATTGCTTTAATTATTGCAATCGCTACAATACTTTCAATATCATATTTTACAGACAGCAACATGATGATGGCTGAAGGCAAATCATTGTACACTGTCAACATACCCTATGTTTACATTGACCTAAACAAAAGCGGCGAAAACACCATAACCACCTGGGACGGAGCATACATCGAAATTGTCACAAATTTTACATTATCCCCAGAAGCAAACGAGCTTAAAGGTGAAGACGCACACATAGAATTTTACATGTTTCACGTCTATTCTGAACAAGGCTCAATTGTCAATTTAAGCTACAGCCTCGCAATGTCTCGGGGAACAACATGGACACCAGATGAACCCCTTAAGAGCATAGGCATCACAGGAATCGGCAACAATACTTACAATTTCGCCGATGGAACAATATTTGACGGCAACAGTATACTTGGCGACAACCACAAATGCGGCGGAGGCGCAGTCTACAATGTTTTTCCTGACGAACCTGCACAAGAATACGCATATACATCGTTAGGCGCATTCATAGGAGACTCAGGAGACCCCGATGAAGAAAAAACAATGGAAGAACTAAGCGCCCTAAGAAACGCTCAAACAATATATATTGAAGTAAGCCGAGTATGCTCTGTATCATATCAAGAAAATTCTCAACACGAACAAACAACATCATCGGTTAAAGTTATTTTAGTTAACGATAAATGTTTAGGTTATGTAGAGTTAACAAGAATAGATGAAGGTTTTATCTGTGGAAAATACAAAGAGGGCTCATTACCCTGGCCCATTCAAGTACCATCTTCGACATCTGTAACACTGCAAATGGCATCAATACGCAAACTAACCTTTGACACCAAATACTAACAGCAGACAACAAGTCTTTTTTAAGTGTTTACGACAGAACCCAAGCCGACAGGCTACGCTATTTGAGGGGTTAGTTTGTTTGAGTTGTATACATTTGAATTTTAGAGGTGATTTGATGTTGTTCTATTTTTTGTTAGACGCGCTTTAAGGGCAAAAATTGTAGTAAAGCAGTTCAAAGTATCATCAGAGCTAAAATCTCAAGAACACAAAAAAGATAACCGATGACATTGGTCAAATAGCCGCCACATAGATGTCAACACCAAAAACAACCCTCACAACAAAAATAAAACAATAAAAACCACATATGTATACAATACAACAGCTTGTCGGAATAGAACATAAAAAAATATTTCCTATTGACGTCTAAGTAGGCAAAATTTAAAAAAACACAACACACATTTTCATAATTCATTAAAATATAACAAACTCTCAAAAAGAAAAAGGGATTAGAGCGCTGCCCACTCTGCAGATAACAAAATGTTTCCAGTAGTGCCAGCAGAAATCACTGAGCCATATAACAACCGTGACATTCCATAACTACTGCCATGGTTATAGGTTATTGTCCAACCTTTGAAAGTATAACCAGTTTTAACTGGAGCAATTAGGTTAATTGCGCCACTTTCAACGGTGTAAGCAGTTGGGTTATAACCACTTGGAACGCCGCCATTTAAGTCATATGTTATAGTGTAGACAATTATGTCACTCCAGACTGCAGTCAGCTTAAGATCACTAGCAGTACCTTTAGGAATACCAGTAGCAGGCAACCGAAGTTGAGTACCATTAGCACAAGTTACCATCCAATACATAAAGTTATAACCTGCCCTAATTGGCGCATTTATGTAGATGTCAAAACGACTTTCCACACTATAATCAACAGCGTTACCAACATTGACACCGCCAGCCAATTCATAATCAATAGTATACACAATTGGATATTCAACCCAGAATACTACTACTATAATATTGCCAATAGTGCCAGCAGGAAGACCCGCAGCAGACACATCAATAAAGGTTCCATCTTCAGTAACCACAAACCATTTATCGATGTTATAGCCTGTTTTAGTTGGAGTGCCCACATTAGCTAAGTTAACTTTTGTAGCGTTTTCAATAGTGTACTTTGTTGGACGATTAGCATCAAGAGAGCCGCCATTTAGCATATAGGTAATGTCATAGACAAACGGGTTATCAGTGTCCCAAACGGCAGACAATGTAAGGTTACCAGTAGTGTCTGCAGGGATTTCGTTATAAGCCAGTGTAATCTGTGAACCGTTAGAACATTTTGCTATCCAGTGTAGAAAGGGGTAGCCTGCTTTTGTTGGTACTGCGATATTTAGTGGTAGATCGTTGTTAGTGTATGAAGCGGGGTTACTATGAGTATTTGTACCGCCATTTAAGGTGTAGGTTATAGAATACGGTGTTGGAGCAATGTTCCAAATGGCAGTTAATAGTATATTGCCTGTGGTGCCAGCGGGAATGCCAGTTGAAGGTAACACAAGTTGAGTGCCGTTAGCACATGTTGCCAACCAATATTGAAATTCGTAACCTGCCCTAGTTGGCGAACGTATATAGATAGGAAATGAACTCTCTATAGTATATGATGCGGGATTACCCGTAACAACGCCACCAGACACTTCATATTCAATAATGTACTTAACTGGATATGCACTCCAAAATGCAACTATTATAACATCACCGGTAGTGCCAGCAGGTAAACCATCAACAGACATAGGAACTATAGTACCATCATCAATAACCACGAACCATTCTTGAAGATCATAGCCTAGTTTAGTTGGGATGCCAATAGTAGTTATGTTAATGTTTGTAGCGTCTTCAATAGTGTATGTTGTTGGACAAGCAGGATTAAGAGTGCCGCCATTTAATATGTAGATAATGTTGTAGATGAAGGGGTTGTTAATGTCCCAAATTGCAGTTAATGTAAGGTTGCCTGTGGTGCCTTGGGGGATTTCGTTTGAGGTTATTTGAGTTTGTGTGCCGTTGGCGCAGGTTGCTGTCCAGTGTTGGAAGGGGTAGCCTGTTCTAGTTGGTGCTGTAATGCGGAGGGGTAGATCACTTATGGTGTATGATGTTGGATTGCCCGCGGCGTTTATGCCGTCATTTAATGCGTAAGTAATGGTGTAATTGACAGGGTCACTCCAATGGGCCGTTAATGTAATTGCTTCAATAGTGCCTGCTTGTATGCTAAAAGACGTCGTCGGAGTAGTTATAGGAGACTGACCGTTGGAATACACAACAGTCCAGCCGGCAAACGTATAACCTGCCTTAGAAGGAGCTAAAATTTCAATAGGAAAATTGTCATTATCGCCAAAATAGCTATCCTTATTAGATGGATTATTAACTCCTCCATTTAAGACATAGTTAATGTCAAAACCTTTGGGTACTGTGTCAAAGATTGCAGCTAATTCCACACGGCCCGTTGTGCCTGCGGGTATGACAAAATTTTTCTGCGGTGTTAGCATTTGTGTAAAGTTTGCCCAATAGATGACGTTCCATCCTATGAATTTGTAGACGGGGTCG
>WQSY01000086.1 GCA_009787585.1 Candidatus Bathycorpusculum sp.
GTCTGCAACTCTAAAGGGACAAATAACGCGTTAATTGCAAAAATAGCTGAAAAATAAGGTTTGCGGACGAACATATTACTTACTTTCGGGAAGTTAGGGGTAGAGATAACATAGTGGACTCAATTCAGTCCTAAAAAGCTAGTCGATTAGCATACAGCACCAATTTTTTATCTATTTTTCTAAGAGTCAAAAATATGCCTATGATTACAACTGCAATGATTGCAATACCTACACCTATGATGTACCATTCGTATGGTGGTGTTGGTGTTGGTTCTGGTGTTGGTGGTGCTGCGTATACGGTTATTTCGGTTTGTGCGTCGTCACCATAGAATGCTGCTGTGCCGTCAAAGTATGCCCATATGTCGTATTTGCCTTCTTTTTGTGGTGTCCAGTCTATTGCGTATATGCCATGTGTGTTGCTTGTTGTTGTGCCAATGGGTATTGTGTTGTTGTTTTCGGTATCATATGCGTATACTGTTATGTTTATGCCTTTTATGTCCATTGTTTCTTCAAATTGTTTGTAGAGATAGAGCATCCATTTGCTTTGGCTTTCATCGCTTACGGCTGGTACACCTTTTGGAAAATTGTATTTTAACCTGTCTTGTTGTGTGCCTGGTGAGATGTCCATGATGGTTCCTGTGATTTTGATTGGTTGACCCGTTGTTGTTATGGCATTAGATGTTGTTATGGTTACTTCGCTTGGTCCTTTGCCAATTGCATAGATTTGTTGATCGTATGTGTCCATTGTTGCAATGATGCTATCACCAATAACTGCGGGACCACCCCATCGAGTTTGACGAAATGTACCATCAATTTCCCAAACAAGATCTCCCGTTTCTATGTCAAGCGCAAAAAATGGTGCACCTCTCTTTTTAGGTGTTGCAGCAGAATGCTCATGATGACCAAAGTAGACCAGATCATCTGTAGCGATTACTGGAATTAACCACCAGTTTCCTGTCATAATTTGATAATCTGTAGTTTTTGCTACTGCTTCATAACTCCAAAACAGTTCACCGGACTTTACATCGTAGCAATACACAATACCCGCAACGCTTGCTTCAATAAGCTTATTGTGCACAATGATTTTTTCTGGGACATCTCTTGAAGAGGAAACTCCTCCCCACGCGTCTGCATAACTTTGTGGTTCTGTTTGCCATAAATACTTGCCTGTTTCTGTGCTAAAAGCATAGTTAACTCTGTTTTCTTTTGTCCAGTAGACGGCTATGTTATACTCTTTACTAAAACCTGCCCAGCCTGATTGACTGCCTGTTACACTAATATCTTCCCATTCAGAAGGTGCATCCCATGTTCTTCTGTTGCACAATGGGTATCCTATATTTTCTCTGTCAAGATTAATTACTGTAAGAGTTACGCCTGCTTTTGAAACATTACCAAAGATAACTTTGTCTTCTGCATATGCCATTATTGGAGCAACTGTAGCACCGGTGTTAACATTATTAGTCTGACCGGGTACAAATGTTAGCCCTGAAACAGATATGTTAAGATCAAAGCCTAAACGTGTGGCATCATATGATCTGCCTTGAACATTAGCGCCCCAAGCATCAGCTGTACCTGTGCGAGTGCCATTATTTACAACGTATGTAGAATTCCATTGCTGTAGGTACCAATTTGGATTAGTTGCCGTTCCATAGTTATACATACGGTATTTTAACATTTCACCGTTTGAGCCGCGATAAATAGTTCCACTTGGAACATTAGTCATGTTATATTTGAGATCCCCAGATGAGGCGTCAAGACCATACCATGTATTACCGCTAACCATCCAAACGTATGACCATGCCCCATGGCTACTGGCAAAATCCCATACTAGTATTTGTCCATGTGTAACTCTGCCACCGCCAAAGTCGTATGATCGTTCCCAGACTGTTTTTCCTGTATGTAGGTCAACTGCAACAATTGTCTGCTGTGGTGAAGCTGCTACATATCTGTTGTAATACAAAATTCCGCAGATAGTAATAGAATTTAAGAATTTACCTTCGTATCCATCGCCATCTTGAAATCCAGCATCACCCGCTTCTCCACCTGATAAACCGCCCATGGTATCACCAATTGGCATACTCCATAAAACATGTGCACTTTCAGGTCCATCGTTATATGGCGCATACAAATTTTTTGGTTTATATACCCAGCTCCCTGCAATTGAGTACCATTCTCGTAATTGACCATCAATTGGCCTTGTCTAGTATTCTGTTGGAAGTTTATGACCCGAATACGTTGGATATGAAAAGTCTGATAATACCGTTAGAGTGACATTTTCGCTTGTACTTGCTGCATACCATATGTTAGGTATTCTGTGCGTTCAAAGGCAGAGTATATAGTATAGTTTCCTTCTTTAGTTGGAGTGTAGTAGAAGCCAATTGATCCGGTAGCAAATGTTTTACGTTTAAAAGTTTCAACTTTTCCGTCAGGGTCTGTGACATAAATAGTCATGTTCCAGCCATCTAGATTATCATTTAGAGGCGCCATTAAACCGGCGCTAATTAAAGCGGTTTGTTGAACGCCTACAGTTTTTGGTGCAACGTCAGCAAATGGAAAAGTCTTCGTGTCTTTACCTTGTGCATTTGTGTTTTGCACTGCAAACATTGATGTAGCAAATGTTAGTATCATAAGTATTGCAAATGTTGAGTATAAATTTTTATTTTTTAAAACTTTCATGTTTTCTTTTTTCTCCATTATGGTAGACGTTTAACACGCACGTCTAAATAAATGTATGATGATTGTTGTATTGTATTTTTAAAATTAATTGTGTTATGCTGCCTTTTAATGAATTAAAAAGAAAAAAATGATATTCTTGTCTTTAAAATTTAAAACTATCTTTTAATAATAACTGTTACTTTGTTTAAAAATGGTATTCAGCTCGCACGGTTTTATAAACTTCAAATTAAAGCGTGTGTCATAAACATGTATGCAAACATGTTGGATGAATAAAATCTACACGAAAAGTTAACATCCTCAAAAAATGTGCAAACCAACATGTTTCACCGAGAGCTGAATATGTATCTTTATTTTAAATGAAGTGGCTAACTATGATGCCGCAATTCTTGTTGAAAACTCTGAGACTTTATTTTACGTGTAATTTTGGCCTTAACAGAATATTTTCCAAAATATGTTCAGTGACACGCTTTTTATTTATTTCGAAGAGGTATCAAATATCAAGTTTGTTGTAATGAAAAAGTTATATTGTAAAGCTCTGTTTTCTATATTTATTGGGATTTTATATGGTTGAGCAGACCCGTTTTGGCCCTGCTGGGGTGCCTCCGGCTTTTAGATTGCTTAAAGCAAAATTAGTTAATGTTCCTAGCTTGTTACATGAGATGGGTCTTGATGCTTTTGAGTATCAGGCTGTAAGGTGGGGCGATAAACCTCAGATAAAGCAACAGGATGCCGAGTTACTTTGTGTTGAAGCAAAAAAGCATGATGTCCGCTTAAGTATGCATGGTTCTTATTTTATAAATTTGGCTGGTACTGATGATATTGTATCTGCTAGTAAAGATCGTCTCATTGCGGGGGCAACAGCTGCTGATTGGATGGGCGCCTATGTTATAGTGTTCCATACAGGATTTTATGGAAAATTTGAAAAAAGTTATGCCTTTAATGTTTGTCTTAAAGCGTTAAAAGATGTTAATCAGACAATCAAAGACTTAGGTTTAAAAGTTAAGCTTGGACCTGAAACTATGGGCAAAAAATTTCAGGTTGGCAGCATAGATGAAATAATAACTATGTGTCAAAAAATTGAAGATATCCAATTAGTTGTTGACTGGGGACATTTACATGCACGAAATCTGGGTGCTTTTAAAAAAGTTGATGACATACGAGCAGTTGCAGAAAAGATTGAGTCAAACCTTGGCTCTCAAGCTCTTCAAAATATGCATTGCCACTTTTCCAAAATTGAATTTACAAGCCAAGGTGAACGCAAACATCACGTTTTAGATGAACCTCTTTATGGACCTGAATTTGAGTTACTGGCAAAAGTGATAATTGACTTCAAAATGCACCCTACCCTTATTTGTGAGACTCCCCTTCTTGATATTGATGCTCTTAAAATGAAAAAAATATTTCTACAAACATCAGAAGGCAAAACAAACGTTAACTCACAGCAGAAACTGTTCTTTTAACTGTTCACGTTTTAAAATCATATTATTTTTATCTCTATCTACTTTTGGAGCTTATTGTTCGATATGTTTTTAATATAATGTCGATATTGCTCTAGTTGGACGTGATTGAGTGGTAAAACTACAAGGGTTTCAAACACTAGCAAATGTTGATAAGGCACTTAAAGACTGGTTAAATGCATGGCCTGTCAAGAAGCCTCAACATGTTGTTTTATCTCTTACCTCTGTTGAGAGTATTTGTGGCAGAGTTTTAGCTGAAGATGTTATTGCGTTGAATGATTTGCCTTGTTTTGATCGTTCTGCGATGGATGGTTATGCTATTAGATATCGTGATTCTATGAATGCTTCACAGTCTTGTCCTGTTAAACTTGTTATAGTAAATGCTGACTGCAAAGTGGACGTTGAACAGGCTAAACAGGTTTGGACCGGTAATCCGTTACCTAAAGGTGCTGACGCTGTTGTTATGATGGAACATACCGTTTGTAACGGTAATACTATAACAATTCACAGTCCCCTTACTCCCGGCGTTAACGTTATACGGCGTGGTGAGGACGTTAAGAAAGGTCAACTTGTAGCTAAAGAAGGCACACGTATAACCCCATATATTGTAGGGTTAACTGCAGCACTTGGTTATACCTCTTTAAAAGTTTATCAAAAACCTATAGTTGCCCTGATAGCAACTGGAAACGAAATTGTTAATGTTGGCACGCAAACAGCAGGTGAACATCAAATTTTTGACTCTAACAAGCTTGTATTGTCTGCTATGTGCCAAGAGCTTGGTGCAGAAACAATAAATTTTGGCATTGCAAACGATAACCTTGAGGATATAACTGAAAAAATTCGACAAGCCCTCAAAGTTGCTGATGCCCTAATCACTACAGGGGGCACCAGTATTGGCGGTTTAGATCTTGTGCCTGACGCAGTTAACAGTGTTGGTAAACCCGGAGTTATTGCTCATGGTTTAGCATTAAGACCTGCTATGCCCACAGGCGTTGCAGTGTTAAATGACAAACCCGTTATACTTTTATCCGGAAATCCTGTGGCCTCCATTATAGGGTTTGAAGTATTTGGAAGACCCGCTGTTTGTAGACTTTTAGGTTTAAACAAAACTGATCAACGTCTCACTCTAAAAGCAGTATTATCTCGTAAAGTATCTGGCGTTTTAGGTAGAAAAACATACGTACGCGTTCTTGTAAAACTTGATAGAAAAGGTGAATTACTAGTTGAACCCGTTAGTGCTAAAGGATCCAGTTCTATGTCTACAATGACTAAAAGCAACGGGTATATAGTAATTCCTGAAAACCGTGAAGGCCTACGGGAAGGCGAAACCGTATTAGTTCAAATGTTTGATAACATAGAAAACAAACAAGAAGAGAATGTTGTTAATGTTTCGTAAACTTGTAACTTTTGAGGAAGCAAAAAAAATCATTAACGAAAATTTTACACCCCTACCTATAGGCGATGAGGATGTTGCACTCCTTGAGGCTTATAACCGCGTGCTTAAAGATGACATCATTTCCTCCTTAGATGTTCCCTCTTTTGATCGTTCAACTGTTGATGGTTACGCTGTTAAAGCTGAAGACACCTTTGAGGCAGATGAAGACAAGCCCGTGACGCTTAACATTTCCGGAGCAGTTTTTGCGGGGGAACAGCCAAAAATGGTTTTAAACAAAGGTGAAGCCGTTGAAATTGTTACAGGAGCTCCCTTACCTAAAGGTGCAGATGCTATTGTTATGCTTGAAGACGCTGAAAGACTGGATAATCAACTACACGTTTACACCCCTGCCACTTCATATCTAAATGTTATGAAAAAAGGGTCTGATATAAAATGTGGTAAAACCGTTTTGCATACCGGACAAGTATTGGGCTCCTCAGAAATTGGTGTTTTAGCTGCTTTAGGCCTAACTAAAGTTCGTTGTTTTAAACATCCAATGGTTGCCATATTGTCTATAGGTGACGAAGTTGTAACACCTGGAAAATTGTTGCCTGCAGGAAAAACATTTGATATTAACGCTTACAGTTTAAGCACTGCTATTGTAGAGTGCGGTGCAAAACCCGTATTCTTCGGTGTTGCTCCTGATGATAAAGTGGCTTTAAACAAAACTTTAACAACAATGCTCGCTTCTGCAGATGTTGTAATAACCTCTGGCGGCGTCTCTATTGGACCTCATGATTATACCTCACAGAGTATTGACTCTCTTGGCAAACCTGGCGTGGTCCTCTCAGGTATTGCTGTTAAACCTGGAAAACCTACAACAGTAGCTTTTGCACAAAACAAGCCCATATTTTCTCTACCGGGCAACCCCTCCGCTGCATTGTTAATGTTTTACCTATTGGTACGCCCTGTTATTCAGAGTCTCTGCTGTAGAGATCTAACAGAAATACGCTCAATTAGAGCGTTTACGGGTGCAAAATTATTTTCTGCAAAAGGCAGACGAACATTTGTTATGGTCAAGCTTGTGTTGGATGCTGAAAAAGGCCGTTTAATTGCTGAACCCGTTCTTGGATCCTCTGGCGCAATTACCCTATTATCTGACGCTGATGGCTTTATCGAAGTTATGGAAAACCAACAGTACATAAACAAAGACGAAGAAGTACTTGTAAAACTATTCAAACAAATTTAGACACGCAACAGATAGGCACACGGTGCGAATCAGTTTTCCTTTTTCTACAATAAAATTTTTACCTTATAATGTTATTATTTCTTGTTAACAGTGAATGATTTGGTTGAACAACAGAAAAATTTAACAATTTACACAGTTGGACATTCAACGCGTTCAATTGAAGAGTTTATCGAAATCTTAAAAACCTACAACATTACCATGCTTATTGATATACGTGCCCTGCCTCAGAGCCGACATAATCCCCAGTTTAATAAGGACAAACTGTCAAACACCCTAAAATTGTGTGGTATAAAATATTTGTCTCTTCCAAACATTGGTGGTCTACGTCACCCAAAAAAAGACTCAATTAATCTTGCTCTGGAAACAAGTGCGTTTCGTGGATATGCAGATTTTATGCAGACCAAAGAGTTTACTGAAAATTTGTTAAAACTCGTCGTTTTAGCTAAAGAAAACTGTTTAACTCTAATGTGTGCAGAGGCTCTGCCTTGGAGTTGTCACCGAAACCTAATTAGCGATGCTTTAATGGTTAGACATATTCAAATTCTGCATATAATTAGCAAAGATAGCAGCATTAAACATCAACTAAACGAACTTGCTCATGTGACGGGCACAAAAATCTCATACCCCCTGTGCACATCTGATACTTTGCAAAAAACTCTTGGTGATTTTGAAACTACTTAACCCTCTTGCTACATTGTTTTTTCATGAAAACATTTTGTGTTTTCATAGTTCTTCCCACATCGACCCAGGGTCGATGGTGCAATCTCCTATAACAGTTTACAAAAAAGCAAACAAGTTGGCAGAATAGACAAAACAGTGACACATACCTTATTAATTGCTTCTCTACCCTTTTATGACAAGTGTATTTTTATGACAAAAACAACTGATAATTTAAAAGCCGCGTTTGCAGGCGAATCTCAAGCAAACCGTAAATATCTTGCTTTTGCCAAAAAAGCAGACGCAGAAGGGTTCCCACAAATTGCTAAACTCTTTCGTGCAGCTGCTGAGGCAGAAACAATTCACGCCCACGCTCACCTACGTGTGCTTGGTGGCGTAAAATCCACAGCTGAGAACCTAAACGAGGCAGTTAACGGTGAAACTTTTGAATTCACAGACATGTACCCCAAATTTGTTGAAACAGCAAAAGCTGAAGGTAACGCAGCGGCATTAATCAGTTTTGACAATGCAAACAAAGTTGAGCAAGTACATGCTAATCTCTACAAAAAAGCAATTGAAAGCATCAACAATAAACAAGATTTACCTAAAGCTGAAATTTTTGTCTGTCCAATCTGTGGTGACACTTTTGTCGGTGAAGCACCAGATAAATGTCCAATATGTGGCGTAGCTAAAGAAAAAATCCAAAAAATAGCTTAGCTATTTCTTATTTTTTATTGCTAACGTTTTTCGAATAGCACCTAGTGCTCAATCCGTTAAGTAATTAGAGTTGATATAAATAGTGGGTTGTGGTATGTTTTCTCAATAAATGTGAAAATATTATGCCACGATACAAATTTACCCTAACAGACCAAGAAAAAGAAGAATTAGAAAAACTCGTACAAAAAGACGGCAAAGGCTACCGCATAAAACACGCACAAATCCTACTAAAACTAAATCACATACCAGAAAACAACACATGGACCAACAAACGCATACAAACAGCCTACAACGCAACAAACAGCACCATATCCGGCGTAGCCAAACGTTTCGTAACAGATGGCATGGAAGCCGCCTTAGGACAAAAAAACAGCTAAACTATCACCGCAAAGTAACCGGCGAAGTAGAAGCCCACATATGCGCCATAGCCTGCTCCCAGCCACCAGAGGGACGCTTACGATGGACCATGCAAACAATAGCCGACAAACTCATACAACTCAACGTTATAGACTACATAACAGACACAACCGTTTGTGAGGTAATGAAAAAAAACGAAA
>WQSY01000087.1 GCA_009787585.1 Candidatus Bathycorpusculum sp.
GTTNTNTGATGTTGTTTTAGGATTTTTTAGGTTTTATTGTTGTGTTTTTTATAAAGTTCTCTTCATTCATATGGAGGTTAACTTACGGGAATTTAGGTTTACGTATCTTGTCGCAGGCAAAAGATTTTAATTAAAAGTTGAAGAAGTTGAGGTTGTTGTTTGGGTAAAGTGGCAAGTTATTGCCTGTGTGGGGCATGTTGTGGTGCATTTGGTTTGGTTTTTTTCAGGGTTACATTGTTGAGTGCAGATATAGCGTATTTTATTGCATTGGTTTTCTTTAACTGTCACGACGGGTTTATCATCTAGATCTATAAACATTGGTATAATTTGTAATGCGTTTTGTGGGCATTGGGTAACGCATTTTTGGCATGCGTTACATTTGTTAGAGTCTATAGCGATATAGTATTCGCCTGAGGCATCAGAGTATCCGTAGTAGCTTATCATATCAGTCCCTAGTGGTTTGTGTTTTGTCATAGATTGCTTTTGCGTAAATACCTGCGCCTAAGGCGCCTGCTATCATAGGGTCTATGCCGTTTTCGCGCCAGTTAGGTATGGGTAAACATTTAACTTCTAAGGCGGTTTCTACGCGACTTACAATGCCTATATTTTTTGATTGTCCCCCTGTAATAACAAGAGCAGGTTCTAAGCCGACACGTTTTATTAGGTTACTCATACGTATAGCCATAGCTTTAGTGTATGCAGCGAGAACTTTTTCTTTAGACCATCCCTTACGTAAAAGGCCCATAGCTTCAGTTTTGGCGAAGGCTACGCATGTGCAGCTTACAGAGGGGGGTTCTTCAGTTATGTTTAAGCTCATCTCGCCTATTTTTTCTATAGGGATTTTAAGCAGATCTGCAAAAACTTCCATACCTCTGCCTGTGCCTGCAGCGCATTTGTCATTCATTAAAAAAGAGGTAACTCTGCCCGTGTCATCACAGCGTATGGCTTTTATGTCCTGTCCGCCTACATCAAGTATTGTATGAACTTGGGAGCCCCAGATATAGTTAGCACCCTTAGCATGGCAGGCAATTTCTGTGAGGGCTTTATTAGCAAAGGAAATATTTACTCTTCCATAACCTGTACCAATAATATATTTAAGGTCAGACTGTTGAATGCCTGTGTCTTTTAGAGCCCAGTTAAGAGCCTTAGCGGCGCTATCAGAGCTGTTAGAACCTGTGCGTGTTATACTCCAAGAGTAAATTTCGCCATTAACAAGAACGGTAGCCTTTGAACCTACAGAGCCCACATCGACGCCAGCAGTAATTATATCGTTTTTTGTCCAAGACTTGTTAGGCATAACGCGTTGGTATTCTTGCCAGCGCCAAAAGGCCTCGTTTGTTTGTTGTTGAGTCAAATTTTAGGCCTCTCTTTAGTTTTGTTTTTTGATAGTCCAATTAATGCGGCGCCTAAAGCTCCGGCGTATTCTGGAAATTCTGGAGTAAGCACGTCTACGCCTAATTTGCGTTTTAAAGAGGTTAAAAAACCGACATCTTTAGCTACGCCGCCTACTATGACTATTTGTGGGTTTACGCCTATACGGTGGACCATAGCAGATATGCGATCAGCCATAGCGTCATAGACGGCGCGTGCAATTTCAGATTTAGGTTCTTGTTTATGAATTAGAGAAACTACGTCTGATTCGCCAAAGATAACACAGGCCGCGTTTATAGAGCTGGCGCGTTCTGCTGTAAGAGCCAAAGGGCCCATATCTTGTATTTTTATTTCTAAAGCGCGAGCCATAGCCTCAATAAAGGCACCCGCACCTGCGGCGCATCGTTCATTTACAACAAAGTCTATCATAACGCCTCGTTCATCACATTTTACGGCTCTTGCCTCCTCAGCGCCTACTTCTATTATTGTTTTAGCATTTGGGAACCAGTGTGTTCCGGCTTTTGTTATAGCACTCATTATGCTTACATTTGTAACAGGATAAGGATAAGTTTCAAGGGTTGAACCAGTTGCAGTAAAACTAGTGATGTCTGTTTGAGATAAATTTGCAGTTTTTAATGCTTGTGCAACAGCATCTTTTAGAGCCTGTGCGGGGTCAAAACCAGAGAAAATCTGAGCATGAGCCAACACTTTACCATAATTATCAACATTATCATTATCATCATCATCATTATTGTTGTTGTTATTTAGCAGGATGATTTTTGTGTTTTGGGTGCCTATGTCAAATCCTACAGTTGCAGTCATATGTATTATTTCCTTAGAGGTCTATTTGGGTGTTTAGCATTTCTAGGAAGGCTTCTACTCGGGTTTTTAATTGTCCAGTATCCTCGCGGGTGTAGTCAGTGTCTAGGTAATAAACGGGGATGTTAATTTTGTCTAAAGCTCGTTTGACTGTAGTGTATTCCATAGCATAGAGCATGCAGCCTCTGGTTACATAATATATGACGCCTTGTATTTTGTGGTCTTTAATTTTAGTTAAAAGCCAATTTATTCGATCTTCGTTTCCATCTTTACTTGTAAAGCAGGGACATGTGCAGGCCATAAGGTAACGTTCGCCTATAGCATTTAACATATCAGTCATAGTCCACTCATCTATACCAACGGGGTCATAAAGTAAACGTTCACTAGAACAGAGTTCATCAGCTACTAAAATGCCTTTTGGAGTGCCCTCTTCTATAAGACTGGGAAGTTTCCAGTTGTCTGGCCAAAACATGGGTGTGCCTGTGACCATAACACGTGGAGTGTCAGGGGGACATATCCACTCTTTAGCTTGTATGCGTCGGTCTAACTCGTCGCAGAGAATGTTTGTTTTTTCTGTCCATCGCTCTATATCATCCCACATAAAAGTTTGTGTAACTAATAGGGCATCTTGGCCGGAGATCACGGCGTTATCTTTACGTATGTTTTGCAGGCGTCTAAACGCTTTAGTGGCCTTCTGTGTTTTAAGTATAGCAGGTTTTAGGGTTTTTGTAGTAATTTTGTTGCCAGTTAATTTTTCTAGATTGTTTTTAATTTGTTTTATTTCCTCATTCCAAAATTTTAAGGCTTGATCAGAGTCTTTAATGCGTGGGTTAGATAAATGCCAAACTTTTTTATATCCACCTAGTATTTCGCTAAGTTTAGTCATACCGTCACATGTTAACACAGTAATTAGAACATCGCTTAACTCAAGAAAGGGGGAGAGTTCAATCATTTTAGCGCCAATTGTTGAGCGTATAATAGAGCATACCTCAACGGGTACTACGCGGTCTCCAAGTTTTGAGGTGTCATACCAACCAGAGTTTATTCTAACAGGAACGGCTCCGGCGGCTATAATTAGCTCTAAAGGTGCAAAAATGCAGTTGTATCCAACAATTTTTTTACCCTCTGCTTTATACTGTTCAAGTTCCTGTGTGCGTTTGCCAAACATGTTAGCTAATTCGTCAAAGTATTCCATTTCTTGGGGACGGTTAGGGTTGATTTTTTTTAAATGTGATATGGTTTGGGTGATTATTTGTTCTGAGGTTGTTTTTATTGTAGTGTTTAACTCTTTGATTTCTTTTAGAGTTGTTTCAGGCATGATTTTTTTAGATGGGTGATCTTTTTCTTGTTGGGTGTTATTTTTCATGTTGTTTTCCTCTCTGTTTGTTAGATAAGGCTTAGTAGAGAACTGATTAAAGTGCTAAGGCCTAGTATAATTATTATAATGGCTCCTGCTATGGTTATATATCGGCGTAGTAAATCAGCTTTGTTTAAAAGCCAGCCGGTAACGCTGCCAATTAAGAGCATAGGGGATATAGCTGTTCCAAGACCAAATAGTGCTGCAAAGGCTATGCTGTCAAGGGGGCTTGCAAAGGGTATGGAGTAGAGTAGAAATGCAATTAAGGGGGGACAGAGAACAAGTCCGCGGCTTAAGCCTAAAGTGAAAGCGCCTACATCAAATCGGCGTATAATTTGTATTTTTGAATTGTTAACCGGGGGGGTAGGGTTAGATTTTAACGGTGGGATATTATTACAGTTGCAGGAGGGTTTTTTGTTTTTGTATAGCAGAATGCCACCGATTAATATGGTAACAATGCTAAAGGCTATAGTGGAGTATGCTTGAAATACTAAAAAAGCCTCTGCGTCTGCAAGGAGATGTAATAATCCACTAAAGAGGCTTATTGTAGCACCAATTAGAGTATAAGCAATGATGCGTCCTGAGTTGAATGTTAAAGTGGTAAAAAAGCTTTGTCGAAAATTAGCGCCTGTACCGGCTATATAGCTTGCAAGATACGGTAAACATGTAGCGGTGCAAGCTACTAAACCGTAGAGTAAACCTGAAGCAAAGGACGTCAAATATGGATTCGACAACTCTACTAACGACATAGATAACCCTACAGTTTAACATATAAAATAACTAAAAAGACATTTAAACGTTAGCAAAAAACAAAAGTCACTATCGTGTTTTGCAGTAGAACTTGGAACTGTCAGTAAATAATTTGACCAACTTGTGGTGCAATTCATAGAGTTATTCAATAAAAATGGTCGTTATTTTGCCAGATTCTAAGTAGAGCTAGGTCGTTGTGCTATGATCATGGCATGAGCTTTATCGTATGGTTCTAGGTCAACTATTTCTTTGACGTTAAAGCCTCTGTTACGTAGTATGCTAGCTTCTTGTTTGTATACTTTCTCAGGAGTCATTGTAACGTCTATGCTTTGGGATTTGCATGCGAGCATTACCCAGCCATTGGGTTTTAGTAGTGCATCAGCGTTGTCAGCTAAGAGTTTTGCTTGTTCAGGTTGAGCAACATCGCAGTATATGGTGTCAATTTTTCTCGGGATAAATATGGCATATTTTTCGGGTTTGCGTGCGTCTTCTAGAAAGGGCGATATGTTGGGTCTGTGGGCAGCTACGTTATTAACTAGGTCACGTAGAGATCTAGAGGCAAATTCTACACAGTATGCATGACCGTTTTCACCTATAATATCAGATATGTGACTAGGAGTTGTGCCAGAGGCGGCTCCTAAGTATAGTATTTGTGATCCAGCTTCTATGGGAACATTTTGTATGCCCTTTATAATGCCCCCGGCGAGTTTACTGCGGAAGGCATCCCATATGCGGTATTCCACGTTTTTAACGTGAATTAGTCGTTCGCCGTAAACGGTTAAACCGGGAGTTAAATTGCGTGTTGCAAGACGTTGTACTCCGCCCTCTAACATGGCTTGATAAATTTCTTTAAATTGTGGATGGGGGCGAATTTTAATATGCACTTTACTCGTTTCTCCGCCGTCCACCACTAGGGTCACGGTCGCGATTACCGCCACCTTCACGAAACTTACCACCACTGCCACTGCCGCCTACCACCACTGCCACTGCCGCCGCCATCACGAAACTTACCACCACCACTACTACCGCCACCTTCACGAAACTTACCACCACCACTACTACCGCCACTGCCACTGCCACTGCCGCCACCTTCACGAAACTTACCACCACCACTACTACCGCCACCTTCACGAAACTTACCACCACCACTACTACCGCCACCTTCACGAAACTTACCACTACCGCCATTACCGCTGTCACTGCTGTTTTCGTTTCCTTTGCGTTCGGATCCTCTTTCACCGCTGCCTCCACCGCCACTGCTGCCGCCTCTGAAGCGGTCTCTACGACCTCCACCGCCACCACCAAAACGGTCTCTACTACGACCACCACCGCCACCACCAAAACGGTCTCTACTACGACCACCACCGCCACCGCCAAAACGGTCTCGTCTGTCGCGGTTAAAGCGTTGTTCGCGATCTCTTCCACCACCGCCTCCGCCGCTGTCATAACGTTCCTCGCGGGGTTTAGGTTCCTTGGGTGGAGGTGCATCTTTGTATTTTTCATAAATTTCTTCTAAACGTTTGTTAACTTCAGCTTTTAATCTGTCACCTACAAAGTTTCCGCCAAAAGCATCAGCTCTTGCAGCTATGGAAAGCTTACCAGCTATAACACGAGCAATTTTTCCTCTTTGCCACCTTTTTGCATCATGCAAAAGAGTGTGTTGAAAAATTAGACCATGCTTGGGAGGTCTTGCACCTGTTTTTAATGAACGAAATAGAGCTTTTTCAGCACCTAAAACCTGTATAGTACTAGCAGGCCGCATAGCTAAGTTTTGCAGACCACCTGCCATAGCGATTAATCGTGCACCTAAAAGGGCACCTGCTACAGCTTTAACATTAGGTGCAAGCTCTTCCATAGTATAATCCACATAGGACTCCATGTTTTTGCGTAATTCATAAAGATTAAGCACATCACGACTAAGACTTTGAATTTGCTGTAAATCGCCCTCAGAGATATCTGCACCCATAGAGGACTGAGCCGTTTTTGCTACCAATTCTGAACGTTCCTTAGGAAGACCCTCAGCTACAACTGTGTCAAAAGTATAATTATCCCTCTCACCTAACTTGAGCACTAAACGGGCATAAGTTTCGTGTTTTTCAATTAAACGATCCATTTCTGGAAAATAAATACCATACCACTCACGTAACCTAGCCATAAACAAGTTTACCATACGATCTAAATCATCAAGTGTTTGAATAGCCTGACCAACAATTAAGTCACGTTTTTCAGAAGCCCCCTTAATTCGCAACTTAGCTAACTCCATACTAACATTACGATTCCAAAGAGCCAACTCTTGCTCATCCTCTACAAACCCCGCTAAAAGAGCCACCTCACTCATTTTACCACGAAGCCTCTCAGCCTCCACAGGTGAAACAAGCACTGCCCGCACACCAACTTTCTTTTGCACCTCATCAGCAATGCTAGCATTCTCAAACACAAACACCACATCCTCAACCCCTAAAGTAACATTACCAATTAGAGAAACCAAAGAAAAAAACTCATCCGAAGCCTTGCCAGACTCAATTTTAAGCAAACATTTCGCTGCTACCGGAGGCTTTTTAGAAAACAAAACTTTCTCTATTAAACTGTCCTTTTCGTCAAAAGCGGCAACACCAAACGGATAATGAATTACAAACGCTTTCATCACTAAGCCTCATCAACATTTACAAACACCTACACACCAAGACCTAATAAAAAGTTTTGCACCCAAAAAACCAACATAAACAACAATACAAAAACACAACACCAACAAACAACAAAACAACACCACACCAACTCTAACCCACAATTGTATCACACACGTTTACAACAAAAACAACAACCAAACATTAACACACACCTAACTTTTTATTTTTTTGCACATATCTAGTTTTTCTGCAGGTATTTAGTTCACATAAATTTTAGTAAAGACGCATCATAAATGTGTGCATACCCATATTTTCTAAACAAGCACAGGAAATTTTAAAACCTAACAAAAACAAGCCTCCAAAACACATTTTCACGAGAGTTAAATACGGGCAAACGCAATCAGTACGGAAAAGATACCCCAACCAGAAAAACAAAACAAGCCCAAAACAAGCTCTAAATAACAAAAGAACGGGGCAAACCACCCCAAAATAGACCTACCCCCCCTCTTTTTAAAAAACACCACACTCTTCCCAGCAACAAACAACAAAACAGAGCACAACACTAAAAACACAAACAAACTCTGCCTTTTAACATAACACAAACAACCAAAAACCCACACCCTAAAAAAAATTGTCCCCCCCTAAACAACAAACCAACAACCACAACTAACACATACAAAAAAACAACAACCCCCAAAACTAAGACACACAAAAACTTGCCAAAATACTACACAAACCACCCCACCCACATGAAAAACACTACTCCACTCCACCAAAAATAACCATAAATAACGTTAAAACCAAAAACTTTGAACCACAACACAAACAAACCACCACAAACCCAACAAACACAACCCAAAAAAACCATGAACAAAACATTACAAACCTGAATTCTGCGTGTTTTTGTACTATACAGCCATTTGTATTAATTTCAATGTATATTCGCAGACAACATTTTAATTAAAATATATTGCACAGTAAACATTATTTTTTGCAACTCACATTTTTGTCGTATAACATAATTGTACTATACCTCACAAGCAAAAATTAACAATACAGTTGCTACATAAGAAACAAATGCTTACACATAAAAAATAATCGTAATGAAATATAATAAACAACATGTGTGGCAATACTGTGAACATTTTTCAGCCACGTATATTACAATTTTGACGAGAATTCAGGTTATATATGTTGCAGGGGGTGGGATTGACCTGTTTGTGTCTGGAGCCTTTCCTCAAAAACGCTTAGATTTTGAGAATTCATATTATACACTACGGGAGATTATACTGCTTATCTCTAATAAGTATACCTTTTGCGATCAAACAGAGCCACTAAAGACAGCGCATATTACTATCAAGTAAGTCAACAATTAGGTGTGATATTATTTTTGGGTGGCGTGACAAAGAGACAAGTGATGTGTTGATCAGATGGTGTCGCGACCTCGAACTAAGAACACGCTCTACGAAAGGCTACCGTTTTAAGTACAGGCTTACATGTGATTATAGCACCTATAGTACACTGTTAAATCTAATTATTGCATATAATTGAGTATAGTTTTTTCAGTTTGATGCGCACGTCACTGGTGGAGAATTGCCAATCAACACCTTTTGCGAACCATTACAATTCTTCTCCCAAACAGAAAACTCCAC
>WQSY01000088.1 GCA_009787585.1 Candidatus Bathycorpusculum sp.
TAATCTGTTATTTATTTTTATTTGTGGTGTTTAACGTGAATGTTAACATCAATTGTGTAAAAATGTGTCTCGATTACGTAAAACAGCGGGAGTTACGGATTAATGTACATCGTACTGTTTGATACTTGTAAGTCAGAGTTTACAGGGTTATGCGACAGATTAATGTTCTATGTTATGCGTGAAATCAGTATTGGTTAATAAAAAATAGAATAGAATGTTTAAAAAAATGTTTTCTATTTAGTGTTTTTTTCTGCTGGAGCTGTTACTCTTGTTTTTTGTCCTCAATTTCAGTTGTGATTTCTTCAATCGGTTTTGGCGGCGGTGTAGTTGCCATTGTCCATCCAATCCATGCGCCTATAACCATTATTGCTATAAAGGCAACATAGACGGGAACTATAACTGCCCATAGCCTGAGGTTTGGAGTAAATGTTTTTAAATTAAAAATGTCAATAACTTTGTCAGGCATAGCTATAACAAAAGTGTAGGACACCGCGACGAGGATACAAACGATTAGTATTGCTCCACCTATAGCTTGATCTTTACTTACCATTTAGTGATTCACCACTTATAGTCATGTATTCTTTTAATCCATTTAAAGTTTGTTATGTTTAAAAGGCAGAGTGTTTAGGTTGTGCCCATTTCCCATGTTGATAAATATTTTTTCTGTTCTTCTGTTAATTCGTCTATTGTTACACCCATGTTTTTCAGTTTTAGTTCGGCAACTTTTTCATCAAGTTCTTTTGGTACAATGTAGACTTTGGTTTTTAATTTTGTGTTTTTAGCAATATATTCTGCACATAGCGCTTGGTTAGCAAATGACATGTCCATAACTTCTGAGGGATGGCCTTCTGCGGCTGCTAAGTTGACTAATCTGCCTTCTGCAAGTAAATACAGGTGTTTTCCGTCTTTTAATGTGTATTCTTCCATATTTGGTCGTATCACACGTTTAGCTGTGGCGAGTGCGTCTAATTCAGAAGTGTTGATTTCAACATTGAAGTGACCGCTGTTGCACATTATGGCGCCGTCTTTCATCTTTTGCATATGTTCTTTACGTATGACATTTATGTCACCTGTGGCTGTGGCAAATATGTCACCTATAGGTGCTGCTTCCAACATTGGCATAACACGATATCCATCCATAACTGCTTCTAAAGCTCGTGTTGGTTGAACCTCTGTTACTATAACGTTTGCGCCTAAACCTTTTGCACGCATAGCTATGCCTCTACTACACCATCCGTATCCTCCAACAACAAAATTTTTGCCTGCAAGTAAAACTGCGGTTGCACGCAGTATGCCGTCAATAGTGCTTTGCCCTGTTCCATATCTATTATCAAACAGGTATTTTGTGTATGCATCATTAACCGCGATAATTGGGTATTTGAGATTGCCATCCTGTTCCATGGCTTTTAGACGGACTACACCTGTGGATGTTTCTTCGGTTCCGCCTTTGATGTCTATGATTTGATTTTGGCGTTTGCTGTGAAGCATGCCTACTACATCTGCGCCGTCATCCATTGTTATAGTTGGTTTGAAATCAAGAACTTTTTCAATGCAATTGTAGTAGTCTTCAGTGTTTTGGCCTCTCCACGCAAAAACGTGTACATTACTATCTGCTAATGCTGCTGCCACGTCATCTTGTGTTGAAAGTGGGTTTGATCCACATAAAGCAACTTTGGCGCCTCCCGCTATAAGTGTTTTAATTAGCACTGCCGTTTCTTTTGTAACATGTAGACACGCTACTATGGTTTGTCCTTGCAGTGGTTTTTCTTTTTCAAACCTTTCTTTAATTATATTAAGAACTGGCATATGTTTTGATGCCCATTCAATTTGTAAATGGCCTTGTGCGGCTAAGTTTTTATCTTTTACTTGAAATGTTTCCATTACAGGTTGCACCTTTGTTTATGGATGTTATAGTTACATATTGGTTTTATCCCTTATGGTATGCAAGTAAGTTGTTTTTTTGTTAAGCTTTAAATGTTTAATCCTATTTTCTTTATAATTATCTGGTGATTATTGTGAGCGATGCTAACGTTTTGAATCTTTCACAGGACGCTGTTCTTCGATACCTGCGTTCTCTTTACGGTGAAAAGGTCAAAGTTCAACGAATTTGGCGTTTAGGTGAGACATCTGCGGTTGATGTTGTTGATTTAAAAGGGTTTGGCTATGGTTGCCCCTATGTTATAGAGTTTAAAAACGGAGAGAAAACTTGTCGTGTGGTGCTTGAAACAATGCGCCCAGGTGAAGGCTTTGGTCATGACCATTTTTCAGACCGTGCGCAGGTTTTAATCTGGCAAAACTCTGCTTTTAATAAATTGCCTAAACATGCTTCTTCTGTGGATGCTGGTTGTTTTGATGACACTGGAAAATTGGTGTCCATTGGTAGATGTAAAGAATATTTCATTTTAACAGAGTTTATTGAAGGTAAACTCTATCATATAGACCTTGATCGTTTAAAAGAAATAGGTGATCTAAGTGAACTTGACCTGAACCGTTGTGTTGCCCTCTCAGATTATCTGGCTGAAATACATAAAACACGCCATAGTTCTACTGGCTTGTATGTTAGAAGACTTCGTGATCTAGTGGGTCATGGTGAATGCATTATGGGTTTGCTTGATAGTTATCCCAAAGAATTTGCTTACGTTAACAAATCCTATTTTATAGATATAGAAAAAGCCTGCGTGGAGTGGCGATGGAAACTAAAAGAACGCGCTCACCGTTTAAGTCAAGTACACGGCGATTTTCATCCTTGGAACATTCTTTTCCGTGAAGGCGTAGATTTCACGACGCTTGATCGCAGCCGAGGTGAATGGGGTGAACCAGCAGATGACATTGCTGCTTTAACCATAAACTATCTTTTCTACTCCCTTCAAAAATACGGTGAATTAAATGGTGTTTTTGACCGCTTGTTTAAGCTTTTCTGGGAAAATTATTTACAGAAAACACGCGATTCAGAAGTACTTGAGGTAATACAGCCCTTCTATGCATGGCGTAGTCTCGTTGTTGCTTCACCTATATGGTATCCAAATTTGAGTGCCGATGTCCGAGTTAAATTGTTAAACTTTGCCCAAAACATGTTACAACATGACCGTTTTAACGTAATGGACGTAAACTCTTATTTCTAACTTTTTTAACTAATTCTTTGAAGTCAAAAGTGGGTGGTGGTTTGTTATCTGTTTTATGGTGAGGTGTGGTTTTTGTGGGTATGGTTAGGTTTGTTGGTGGTGAGAGTTTGGTTTATGGTGTTTGGAGTGGTTGAGGGTGGTGGTGATGATTGTTGTAGGTCTAATTAATTTGCGCCGAAGGCGCTTTATTCTGTGTTATATGTGTCTGAAAAGCAGGTAAACTTAAGACTTTGTTGTTTTTTATTATAGACGATGACCTATGACTGGTGCTCTTGGTTGGTGTGTTTGGATAACTGGGCTTCCTGGGAGTGGTAAATCTGTGGTTTCCCGAGCTCTGTTAGACATTTTGAATAAAAACGGTTTTTCTGTTCAGTTATTATCATCTGATGAACTGCGTAACTTTTTGACGCCAAAACCAACTTATAGCCTTGAAGAACGCGATACTATTTATGCAACTATGGCATACATGGCAAAGTTACTTACACAAAATGGTGTAAATGTTTTAATTGATGCAACTGGGAATCTTAAGCGATATCGTGATGCAGTACGTTCACAAACGTTTTCTTTTATAGAAGCTTATCTTGAATGCCCTTTAGATGTGTGTATTTATCGTGAAACTGAGCGTAAAGAAACATACAATGCGCCAACACAAATCTATCAAAAAGCGTTGCAAAATAGAACGTTAACCACCGTGCCTGGTGTGGGTCAACCATACGAGACACCCTTAAACCCTGAAGTTACCGTAAAAAATTTTGTGCTTACCCCTCAAGAGGCAGCTCAACAAATATATACGGCAATAGAAAATCTTAAAAAATAGGGTTATTTTTTGATGTAGTCCAACACAGTTTTTGCTTGCTCAGCCGAAATTTTTCCATTTTTTTGCAAGGCAATGACTATTTCAGAAATTTTAGCTAAAGCATGCACAGTATACCCGATTTTTTCCAAAGTTTCTTTTCCTCCTTGTTCACGGTTAACGATAACTAGTATATGTTTAACTTCTGCTCCTACTTCTTTGAGCGGTTTTATCCCTTCAATTTTTGATAAACCTTCACTAACCACATCGTCAACAAACAAGATTTTGTCCTCTTTTGTTATGGTTGCTCCTGCAATTCTGCCAATTGTCCCATAGGTTTTTTCTTCTTTACGTACAATAGCACATGGCAAATTAATTTTGCAAGCTATACTTGGTGCAATTAAGGCCCCTTTTAATTCTATTGACGCAAGTTTAGTTAACTGGTCTGTGACTGTGATTTGGTGAATTTTTTCAGCTGCGACTTCAGCGATGGCGCATAGTTTTTTAGGTTTTGAAAGCAGGCGCGCCATGTCGATATAGTATGGACTTTGTGCGCCTGATTTTATCTTAAATGAACCAAATTTAATACACTCTGACTCGTAAAGTGCGTTTGCAACTGTGTCTGTAGTGTTTTCCATATTTCTTCCCGATTGATAAAATGGGAAATGATAATTTAACCCTTTACTAGACAAAAAGAATGTGGAAAATTGAGAAAACCTGCTTTTCTCTTTAAACTATTATTTTGCAAATGATGTCTTATTCTTGACCATTTTTAACGGTAAGCTATAACTTGGTGAATTGTTAATTATTTTTACTTAGCGTTTTACACTGTTTTTACTTTTTAACGGTAACATTTATAACTCTATTTTATATTTGCTACAGGCGCGAAGCGGAAGTACAATGGGACATCGAAAAGTTCATGCTCCAAGACATGGTTCATTAGCTTATTTACCTAGGAAACGGGCCAAAAACCCAGAAGCCAGAATACGCTATTGGCCAGAAATTAAATCAGATACACCTAGGCTTTTAGGATTTGCAGCTTACAAAGCTGGTATGACATACGTATTCACAATTGAGGATCAGAAACGTTCTCCTCATTTTGGAAAAGAAGTCATGAAAGCAGTAACCGTAATAGAAACGCCACCGATAATTATCTGTGGCTTTAAAACATATGCAAAAACACCATACGGTCTGCATAATATCGGCGAAGTTTGGATGAAAGATCCACCAGCAATACTTAACAGGGGATTAATTCTGCCTGAAAACTTTAACACAGAAGTAATGCTAGAGAAAGTACAAAAGAATCTTGACCAAACTGTAGCTATTCGTATGATCACAGCTACTCAACCCTCACAGACAGGTCTTGCTAGAAAGAAACCTGAAATCTCTGAAATTCAACTTGGTGGTAGTAGTATTCAGCAACAATTTGAATATGCAAACCAACTTTTAGGTAAAACAGTAACGTTTGAAGAGGTATTTAAAGAAGGTCAATACATTGATGTTGCTGGTATAACTGTAGGTAAGGGTTTTCAAGGTCCGGTAAAACGTTGGGGTGTAACTAAACTTCAACATAAAGGTCGTAAAACTAAACGTGGAATTGCTACTTTAGGTCCATGGAATCCTCACCATCTTATGTATTCGGTTGCAAGAGCTGGTCAGATGGGTTATCATCAACGCTTAGAGTACAATAAACGTATCATGAAAATTGGTAAAGATGGGAAAGAAGCAACTGTTAAAGGTGGCTTTATTCGATATGGTGAAATTAAAGGTTCATACGTCTTAATTGATGGTAGTGTTCCAGGGCCAGAAAAACGTCAATTACGTTTACGTGTTCCTGCGCGTCCACCAACCGACGCCCCTGAAGCGCCGCCGCAAGTAACATATTTATCAACAGATTCTACACAAGGAAAATAAAGTGAAACGCAATGGCAGAAAAAACCGTAGAAATTTTTGACTTACAAGGTAAAGCAACTGGGAAAATTAGTCTTCCCAGTGTTTTTTCTACACCAATAAGACCTGACGTGATTAAACGTGCCGTGTTAGCTATCCAATCAAATCGTCTTCAACCACAAGGCAGAGACCCCATGGCTGGAAAACGTACAACTGCGGAGTCACGTGGAACTGGTATGGGCATAGCAAGAGTCCCTCGTATAAAAGGTGGTAGTGGCCGTGCATCTTTTGCGCCAAGTACCGTTGGCGGAAGACAACCTCATCCGCCGAAGGCAGAAAAGAAAATTGTTAAAAACATTCCAAAGAAAGAAGCAAAGCTTGCACTAACCTCAGCTATTGCAGCAACTGCCCAAAAAGAAGTTGTTGCAAAACGTGGTCACGTAGTTGAAAAAATTGTTCAGATACCCCTGATTATTGATAACGCGATTGAAAACTTGACACGTGTAAAAGATGTTGAAGAAGTCTTTACAAGTTTAGGTATTGACGGTGATGTTACACGTGTACGAAGCAGTCGTAGTGTTCGTGCAGGAAAAGGCAAACTTCGTGGGCGCAAAATGAAACAAGCAATTGGACCACTTATCGTGGTATGCGACGGCGTAAACCTTGTCGCAGCAGCGAGCAACATTCCGGGCGTTCAAGTAACAACTGTTTTAAACCTTAATACTGAAATGTTAGCTCCAGGCACGCATCCAGGAAGATTAACCGTTTGGACAAATGGCGCTATTGAACAATTAAACACTCTTTATGGAGAAAATGCATAATGGATAATAACGAAGTAATTTCGTATCCTCTTATGACTGAATCAGCAAGTCTTATGGTGGAGAAAGACAATAAACTAATCTTTATTGTACATTTGAAAGCTGGAAAAGCTGACATCAAGAAGGCTGTTGAAGAGCTTTACGAAGTTAAAGTTAAGAAAGTTAATTTACAAGTTACATATCAAGGTGTAAAAAAAGCCTACGTGAAACTTACTGAAGAATTCAAAGCTTCTGATGTAGCAATTAAGCTAGGTATACTCTAATCATAGAAGGCATGACTTATGGGAAAACGTATTCGTGTACAAAGGCGTGGACGCGGTGGACAGAATTTCCGAGCTTCAACTCATAAACGTGTTGCACCTGCAAAGTACCCCTTTGTGAAATCACCAAAAGAAATTTACAACTTTGCTATAAATGGAACAATTAACGAATTGGTTCATGATCCCGGACGCGGTTCACCGCTTTCACAAATTACACTTGAAAATGGTCAAAGTTACTACAGTATTGTTCCTGAAGGCGTATTTATTGGTCAACATGTTAGCCTTGGCGGAAACGTGTCTGTTGAAATTGGCAACATGATGCCTCTTGGAAAAATTACCGAAGGTACTTTTGTGTGTAATCTTGAATTACGCCCAGGTGACGGCGGTAAAATGGTTCGTTCATCAGGTGCTTATGCAACTGTTGTTGGTCACACACCACAAGGAACTATGATTCGACTACCATCAGGACGAACAAGATATGTCGATAACTTGTGCTTAGCAACAATTGGTGTAGTTGCCGCTTCTGGGAGAATGGAAAAACCTTTCCTTAAAGCAGGCGAAAAATTCCATCTAATGAAAGCAAAAGGTCATAAGTATCCAAGAACAGGTGGTCGTAAAATGGTTCCAGCTGTTCACCCATTTGGTAGCAGCAAACGTAGTGCACGACGAACAACAACAACTTCGCACGGTGCTCCTCCAGGCCAAAAAGTTGGTTTGATCGCTGCGAGAGGACCTGGACAGAAAAAGAAACGCGCAATCAGATAAAAAATATAGGATAGATAAAAAATGCCTCTAAAAGAGTTTAGCTACCGTGGACATAGCCTTCAAAATATTGAAGGCATGTCTATGGATGAATTCATTACCTTGCTTCCGTCAAGGCAAAGAAGAAGTCTACAACGTGGATTAACACCAGAACAACGTATATTGTTAGAGAAACTACGCGCTACAAAAGAGCAACAAAAACAAGGAAAAGAAACAAACCTCAAAACACACGTACGTGACTTAATTATACTCCCTGAAATGGTGGGTGTAAAAGTTGCAATACATAACGGCAAGGAATTCGTTGCAGTCGACATTAAACCTGATATGATTGGTCACTACCTTGGTGAGTTCGCTATAACTAATAAACCCGTTAGACACGGAACTCCCGGTATCGGCGCGTCACGGTCATCAATGTATGTGCCACTAAAATAGACAACTTTTTTCTTTTTTAATACTTTTTTTGTGTACTGATCGTTTTTACGTTGAAGTGTTGTTATGTTGATCCCAAGTGGTAAGGGAATAAACGTTGCGTTTGTGTGTTGTTTGTTAGTTGTGGATAGTGTTGTGAAAAGTTGGTTCATGTTTTTCCATATTTTTAGTTAGGTAATTAGCACTACAAAGAACAGTGTTACTTAATGCAATATTATGTGAGCTGGTTCGGGTGTTTTTGATAGATATTAATTAAGAAAAGTAAGGTTACGCTATGGTTTTACGGGTAAAA
>WQSY01000089.1 GCA_009787585.1 Candidatus Bathycorpusculum sp.
TGGTTAACATGTAAAACTGTTCATAACCCAATATTTGCACATACAAGTACACCACTTAACAAACGCCTCAAACCCCGTACGCACTAAGTTAATGACATTGGTATTAAACATGTTTTTTGGTTGTTTTGTACTAAAAGCTGATAAACCTCTTTTTAACTACTTGTGGTATGCTATTACAAAGTGACTAAACATGGGCTGCGGTATATTTGGTGTAAAAAATTTCAATAATCAGACAGTTTTTCCGTACATTTACTGGGGACTACGAGCTCAAAATCATCGTGGTCAACAGTCGCATGGTTTTCTGACTTTTAGTCAAGGCCAGTTTTTTAGTTATAAAAATTTAGATATTGTTCCTAAAATTAAAACAACCGCAAATGATGAATGGATAGAAAGATTACCGGGCTCCGTTGGAATGGGAAATGTTAGATACACCACGTCGGGGAAGTGTGATAACTCAACGATAATTCAAGGAACGCAACCAGTCATAGGTAACATAGATAGCATCGAGATGGCCATATCGTTTAATGGTAGCATAATTAATGAACAAGAGCTTAAAGACAAATTGTGTAGTAAATTGGATAATTTCGTTCATAATTGTGATGCTGATATAATCTGTTACGAATTATTGCTGGGTTTTAAGCAGGGAAAAGACCTATTGGGTGCTGTTCGAGGTGTTATGGAAAGTGTGGATGGTGCTTTTTCAGTAATAGGCATATTGCGTGATGGAACAATTTTTGCTTTTAAAGACCCGTATGGCATTAAACCGTTATGCGTAGGATATAGCTCTGATCGTCAGACTTTGGTTTTTTCGTCAGAAACTGTTGGTTTGGATATGAATAGTTTTGAGCGTGCTTTTGAATTGAATCCAGGTGAGTTGGTGATTGCTACAAAAGAAGGGTTTATTCGGCATCAGCTTATTGAAGGATCACGGCATGCGTTTTGTGCTTTTGAGTATGCATATTTTGCAAGGCCCGATTCACAGTTTGACGGCAAATATGTTTACGAGGTTCGAGAGGCTTTTGGAAGAAATATTGTGTATGAAAATCCAGATGTAATAAAAGAGGGAGATATTATTATATCTGTACCTGAGACAGGTGATGATCCTGCTATGGGTGTTCATGAGGCATCGGGTCTTCGTTGGGAACGCGCCTCAAGGAGACATAGGTATATTACAGAACGCGCATTTATTTCGTTGGATAATGAACGTTTTTCAACTATTGATAAAAAAATTAACATTTTAGGCTCTAAAGTTGCAGGTAAAAATGTTATAATCTGCGAGGATAGTATTGTTCGTGGCGACACAACAAAAGTTATCATAGACAAACTGCGCAAGTCAGGCGCCAAAAAAATTTTTGTTTTTGCAACATACCCAAGAGTTATAGGTCCATGCTTCTACGGTGTTGACATGTCTACTTATGAACAACTTGTTGGAGCCAAAAATAGCCCAGAAGAAATTGCAAAAATCATAGGTGCAGACGGTGTATGTTACTTATCTCTTGAAAAGGTAGTTGAATCTATAGGCAAATCCTGTGATCAGCTTTGTCTTGCTTGCGCAAACGGTAAATATCCTACGCCTTTAGCTCAAAAATTAGCAGATACTATGAAAAAAGAATTCTTTGAAAAGCCAAAAGAAACAAAATACGACTGCAAAACAGAAGAAAACATTTGCAAGTATAAAAAAACAGAATAATAGATTTATCTAAAGTAAGGATGTCGTTAAATGGAAACAGTCGGTGTACTAGTTGTTTCATATGGCGCACGAGAAGCCGCAATGGTAGATATTTTTACAAGAAGCCAGAAGTATAGAGTAGAATTATACATTGCAGATAAACAGTTTAACCCCTTCAATGTTCAACATGCCACAAAACATGTTGTTATACCAAATTTGAACATATATGACATTGATAAATTTGCACAAACGTGCCGAGACAAATTGGATTTTGCCATTGTAGGCTCAGAAAAACCAATTATTGACGGCTTACGTGACCTTTTAGAAAGAGAAACAGGTATTCCGGTTGTTTGCCCAAAAAAGGATTACGCTATTGAAGAGAGTAAAGTTAAACAGCGACTACTTTTTCAAGAAATTGCGCCGGAAGCTAATCCTCGTTTTAAAATTTTTGACCCTAAAGACTATCAGCATGATAAAGCTAAGGTTAAATTAGATGTTTACAAGTGGCTAGATGAGCTAAACAATCAAGCAGTAGTTAAACCTGACAAACCGTCAGCTGGCAAAGGTGTAGGTGTTTGGGGTGACCATTTTACAAGTAGAGAAGAGTTATTTGAGCACTTTCTATCCAACTTTCAGTACAGCGCAGTTATTATTGAAGAAAAAGTGGAAGGGGAAGAATCCAGTTGTATGGCGTTTTGTGATGGAAAACATTTCATTCCTTTACCTGATACGCGGGATTATAAACGTGCTTTTGACGATGATAAAGGTCCAAACACTGGAGGAATGGGCTCTTACAAAGACATAGATGATAAATTACCCTTTTTAACTACCATTGAACGTGAAAACGAGGTTGTCCTAGCAAATAAAGTGTTTAATGGTTGGAGTAGTCAAATTGATGATCCCACAGCTCTTCGTGGAGTGCCATTGTATTTGGCTTTTATGCACACAGGCAGGGGGATAAAAATTTTAGAGATTAATAGTCGTCCAGGTGACCCTGAGAGCATAAATCTGTTTCCAATAATTAAGGATGATTTTGTAGACGTTTGCTATAAAATGATTGAAGGTAACCTTTTAAATGTAGAGTTAAATAAAGTTGCAACTGTTTTAACATATAAAGTGCCTCCTGACTATGGCGGCTACATGAATGTTTTTCCCGGTAAAGTAGCTACGTCTGAGATGAGCACGTCAGTTGATTTTGCAGAGGCGTATAAATTAATCAAAAAATATGGCGATGATAAAATGCGTATTTATCCAGGTTCAATGGAGTTAAGAGACGGTAAAAATTACGCGTTGAAATCACGTGCAGTTGGAGTGCTAGCTATGGGTGATAGCCTTGAAGAAGCATATACGCTTAGTCAGGAAGGTGCAAAAGCTATAAACGGTGGAGGATTATGGAATCGATTAGACATCGCATCAGCGCAGCATATTGCTAAAAGTATGGAGCATATGAAAGAGTTGAGGAACAAAAGGTGAGGGGTCTTTTTGTTTCTGACTGCGAAGGCCCAATCTCAAAAAACGATAACGCCTACGAGGTAGCGGCCAAATTTGTACCCAATGGAGAACAACTTTTCTGCAACATTAGCAGGTATGATGATGTTTTAGCAGACGTCTTCAATAAGCAGGGTTACACGGCTGGCGGTACTTTAAAATTAATTTTACCGTTTTTGAAAGCCTACAATGTAACTGATAAACAAATAAAAGATTTCTCATCAGACACTGTAATATTAATCAAAGATACGCAAACAACTCTTAAATATATTAAATCAATTGCTAAATGTTATATTGTTAGTACCAGTTATGAGCATTATATTAAAGCACTCTGTAAAGCAATAGATTTTTCATATCAAAACACGTACTGCACTAAAGTTAGTCTTGACAATATAGACCTATCAACTCAAGAAAGGGCCTCTTTATGTGAAATAGCACAAGAAATAAGTCAAATGCCCCCCATCACCATACCCCCTAATGCTGAAAATTTTGCAGACTTTAGTCCAGAGGATCAAACGTTAATTAAACGATTTGACGAAATTTTCTGGAAACAAATTTGGCAAATGTCAGCAGGTAAATTCCTTAGCAATATTGTTGCTGTAGGGGGAGAGCAGAAAGCGGAGTCAATTCGTGATATAATCAAATACTTAAAAGAACCGCTTAAGAGTGGCGTCATGTTTGTCGGGGACAGCATTACTGATGTGGAAGCGTTAAAATTAGTAAAAGAAACGGGAGGCTTAGCAGTTTCATTTAATGGTAACAGTTATGCAGTAAAAAACGCAGACATTGCAGTGGTTTCAGAGAGTAATCTTGTAACAGCCGTTATAGCTGACGTATTTTATCGGTTAGGCCGAGAAGAAACTCTGAGAGTGCTAAAGTCTTGGAGTAAACCTGCTCTAGAGACGGCAGGCGTGGATTTAGAGTTGCTTAGGCAAATGTTTAGTCTTAAAGAGTTGCCGAAGGTTCAAATAGTTACATGTAAGAATATGAATCTGATAGTTACTGAAAGTAGCGAGTTTCGTAAAAGAGTTCGCGGCGTAGCTATTGGGAGACTTGGATAAAGTGGCACAAAAAAAAAGAGCACCAGTTATTGATAATACCTTTGTTGAAGCGTTTTCAGGACTTTTTAGTCGTGTGATTGTCACTGCAGATGATCAGGAAACGTTAATGGCTGCAGCTAATGATGCAACGGCAACTCCGTCTGTTGTGATTGGACGAACAGAAGGTGGTGTGGAGCGTTATCTTTCTGAGAAAGAAACGCCTGACGGTCGAGTGGGGGCTATTTTGCAGTTTTGGGGCGAGTTAAATGAGAAGAAAAGTTTTGAGAAGTGTCTGGAAAAGTTTGAAAAAGAGCTTTCCTTTAAAATTAGACAAGACATATTAGTTAAACCCTTCACTGCAGTCTTTGATGCTTTATCTAATGCAGAGGGCAAAATGGACATGATGAATCGTGTTGGTCACTGCGGTGATGGCTATGAATGGGTTGAGCAGCGTTATGGTCGAGAAGTTATTGTTGTGCCTTTAATGGTTCCCGATTTTGTAATTGAACGCTATATTAGCTATGCACGCGGTGTTATGGGAGGAAATTTTTGGGTAATGTGTGAGACTAAACAAGCGTTAAAAGAGGCAGGTAAAAAATCGTTAGCTGCCATGCATACGGTACCGGGCATTGTTACCTCCTTTGATGTTTGTTCAGCAGGTTCTAAGCCTGAAACTAGTTTTCCAGAAATTGGTCCTACAACAAATCATGTTTACTGTCCATCGCTTAAAGCCAAGTTAGGTAAAGAATCGCTTGTGCCAGATGGCGTAAACTATATTGCAGAGCTAGTTTTTGATGGTATAAATGTTGAGGTAATCAAAAAAGCTCTCAAAGCGGGCATAGAAGCCGTTTTGGATATTGAAGGAGTTACACGCATTTCCGCAGGTAACTATGACGGTAAACTAGGACAGTACAAAATTCTTTTCAGTGAGTTAGGTCTAAATGAGCAATAATAACAAATTGTTTGATGTTATAGGGTTTGGCGCCTTAAATGTAGATACGCTGCTAAAAGTTGATCGTATTGCAGGGCCAGAAGAGGAAAGTTTTATTGAAAATTATAGTGAATCATGTGGGGGTTCTGCTGCAAACACCATAGTTGGTTTAGCACGTTTAGGCCGTAAAGTGGGTTTTGTTGGAAAAATAGCAGATGATCATGAAGGAAAACTGCAACTTGATAATTTTATCAATGATGGCGTAGACATTAAAGGTATTATTCATTCAAAGAAAGGTAAAAGTGGCGCAGTTATAGGATTTGTGGATAAGAGAGGGGCAAGGGCATTATACATTAATCCAGGTGAAAATGATACTTTAGAGTCCAGAGAAATTGATTTAGAATATGTAGCTCAAGCAAAGTTTTTACATATATCATCATTTGTTGGTGAACGTCCTTTTAGAGCTCAAAAGAAACTAGCGGGTATGTTACCTGATTCAATTAAACTTAGCTTTGATCCCGGTGCACTTTATGCTCAGAGGGGAATTGTAGCTATAGAGCCACTCATTAGAAGCTCTTATGTGTTTATGCCTAACAATTTAGAGTTAGAACAGTTAACAGGCGAAAAAGATTACCGAAAAGGGGCAGACACTATTTTAGAGATGGGTGTTAAAATTGTTGCCGTAAAGCTTGGCGCTAAAGGCTGCTATGTAACTGATGGGCAAGAGCAAGTAACAATAGATGCTTTTCCGGTAAAAGTATTAGACACCACCGGTGCCGGTGATGCTTTTGACGCAGGTTTTCTCTATGGACTATTAGATAACAAAAATAATCTCTACGAGTGCGGTCGTCTGGGCAATTTTGTAGCCTCCAAAAGCGTCACAGCAAATGGAGCACGAACAGGCTTACCCTACCAAAAAGAGTTATCGTATAATTTCTCATAACTCTACTATTTATATTAGCATTAAGAGCAGATAACAGGGGATTTGCACTATATCTTTGCCCGCCTGTAGAGAATTTTTTGTTGCAACAAGTCCTCTATGAGATCTGCCTCCACGCATAAAAGTGTGCAGAGCATGTGTATCTGATCGGTTGATGATATTTTGATATTTTACCTCTACGGGCAAATATTTATCCTCCAGTTTTACAACAAAATCTACTTCTCTACCTGAAGAATCTCGCCAATAATATGCACTGTTAACATAATTTGAGCTGGGAAACCAACTAAAACATAGGCGTTTCAAATGGTCACATACAATAGATTCAACCAATTTTGAACAAGATTCAGACTTTTCGACATACGATTCCGCGCTCTCAAATGGGGGTTGTGAAAAAGCCCAGCTGTTAAGCACATGAAAAATGAAGGGGTCATTGAAATACACTTTTTTTTGTTTTTTAAACATGGGCGAGTTTTTTTCGCGATCTAATTGGTAAATTGTTGAAACTGTAAAACTTGCCTCCAAAAACTCGACATACTCTGCAACAGTGTTATGAGAACCTAAATCTGTTTGTTTATATATTGATTGCCAACTCACGGGGCCTGCAAGACTCTTACTTATTTGTTGGATAATTTGAGCAACGTAATTTGCTTTCTTTTGAAAATGGGCGACATCACCCAATATGGCTTTAATGTGAGTTTCATAAACATTTACAGGTATTACTTTTTGCGATAAATACGCATCAAGGGCGGTCACTATCCCGCCGGTAAGTAAATATCTGTGAAATAAATCGGTTAACTCGTCATTGTAATAATTTAATTTTTCAATTTGTGACGGAATATCTGGGTTTTCAAGTAAATTGAGAATAAGGTTTAATCGGTTTTTTGCTTTTAAGAGGTTTAACTCGTCTTTAATTATTGATTTTATTTTTGGGTTTTGTGTCTCGACGTATTCAGCAAATTTCATAGGTAGAAAAATTTTATCAACCACCTGATTAGGGGTATTGCCTTGTCTGCCAGGTAGTCGCTCAGAGGCGTTTTTAATATCTATGCTATGTGAACCTGTCAAGATTACAGTGCAGTTTTCAAGTAGGCCTTGGTCAACTATGGCTTTAACGCCTTTTTGCCATTCGTTTACAGAGGAAATCTCGTCTATAAATAAAAATAGCCTTTGATTGGGTAAAATTTTTCTTGCGCCTTTTATGTAGCATTCAAGAATTTCAGCTAATTCTTTTGGGCTGTTTACGAGGTCGCAAGCGTAAAAAAAGATTTGTTCTGGAATATTGGTCTCTAATAGTTCTTTGATTATTGTTTTTGTTAGGGTGGTTTTTCCTACTTGTCTGGGGCCACGGAGGGTGTAGATTATGTCCTGGTTGAAAGTGAATTTATGTTTAATTCTTGGTGTCCATTGTATGTTTGATTGTTGGAATTGTTTAATGTTTCTGTCTTGCATAATTAAGTTTTTATCTTTCCACCAAGGATTTTTTTGTGCTAATTCGCTAAATTCCATGAGTTTTCATGTATTGTTTTACACTGGCCATTTATAAATGCTTGGTCAACATATTGACCAACCACTTATAAATACATAGTCAATGAATTGACCAACCACTTATAAACACATAATCAACAGATTGACCAGGTTACACGTGCCAATCTAACACAAACATCCAAACAGGCCAACAACCCATTTTCTAACTCAGCACCCCCACAAAACACTACACCTCACCAATCGGAACTTTTAATTCAACAATTGACACATACACAAAAAGTCATTACAATTGCCAAACCACCAATTTTACCTCCCACATACCCCAATAACACATTTTGCTAACAAACAAGTTTTCCACAAAATATAGCAAATCACAGGCCAAACTCAACAACATAAAACACCCACATTTTTCATCAAAAACACCATTGGTTTTCAACAGCCCACTTTTTATTTGGTCATGTTTCAAAATAGTTTATTAAGTGTGTGGTACATATTGAACGTCTGCGCAGGCAAATAACATGGTAGAAATTAGTATAAAATGCATTCATTACAATAGCTCAAATATTGTAAAAATGGACAAACAAATGGAAAACCACGATGCAAATGCAAAACGTGCGGCAAAACCTTCCAAACCCAACACAAAAACAACGGAGCCAAACCCCAAACCAAACAACAAATACTAAAAATGACCACCAACGGCAGTGGCATACGAGACATCGCACGCGTCCT
>WQSY01000090.1 GCA_009787585.1 Candidatus Bathycorpusculum sp.
TTTTACGAATAAGTCTGGTGTGGGTGTTTGGATAAACAATTTCCGTATTATGCGACAGTATGCTATGTGTGACTTGGGTACTGATTGGAACGGTTTATGTATCAACCCTAATAATGTTGGTTGTAGTGCTGGTGCTGCTTCTTCGTCGTCTGGTTCTTTGGATGCTACGCGGAATGATTGTCCATGTAACTTTACAACAGGAGGCGGTCTTAGTGCAAACACCTATCACTCATACAGCGGCGCAGGTTCATTAATAGCTTATGGCAGTACGCTTACGTGGGTATTTCAAAATCCAGACTACAAACAAGGTCAGACACCAAACTATAAAGGTCCAGCTGCTTGCTTCTTTAACCTCAACAATATTACGCTTAAGGCTAATTCGCCTGATAATGATGTTTGTTTTCAATTTAATTTGAATGGTAGTAGCATTGCCTCTATGTACAATAGCCGACTCAATGATCATACTAGTTCTGCGGGGATTGATTTAGTAAAGTTTTCACAGTATAACGATGCTCCAAAGGCTTTCAATACTTTGCAGGTCTCAAACAAGACACCCTCAACAACACTCTATTTGCAAGATGGAATGAATGAGAATGATGCTGGGCGAATCAATATTTATCGTGTCTATAATGTAACTAACCTTATGCAACAAAGTTGTGGAGCATGTGAAACTAGCTGTCAGAGTTGTTATGGTTGTCAAAGTGGTTGTCAAAGTGGTTGTCAAAGTGGTTGTCAATTTTTCTGTGTGACATGTGATGCTTGCTATGGTTTCTGCCAAGGCGGATGCCAAGACTGCCAAAGCGGATGCGAAGTAGGTTGTCAAAACGGGTACCAAATGTGCCAACACAGTTGTCAAACTTGTCAAACAGTATGCGAATCATGTGCCTCATGTTACCAAGACTGCTACGACGTATGCTACGAATACACCAACAGCAACAACAATAGCTCTCAAACAAATACCAACAACACAAACAACCAACCAACAATAACAACTCAAACAACCATACAACCAAACGCAAACAACAGCAATGCAACTCAACAACAAGCAACAGCAAACACGCAAAACCAAAACCACTTAAGACAAAACCCCAACTTTAACACAGCACCCCTAACTGAAGAGCACGTTAAAGAAATTCTATTAGAAACATTAATTGAACTAGATCTAGTCGCCAAGCCCCATGCACGGAGACAAATAACAAATGACCAAACATAACAACCTCAACAACACCACATCAGTAGATACCAATAACTCAAATAACACTGCTCCTATCGTCAATATCAATACCAGTGATAGTACTAACCAAAAAAATAGCAAAGCTATCAACAATAATATTATACACGATACAGTGCATCAACAATATCAGCCCGTCTCCACCGTTCATTCTGACTCTATCACCACTAATACTTTATCGCCTTCATCGCCTCCTTCTTTTACTTCTTCTTTGTTTAACAATAACAGTAGTAGTAGGGGTGGTAGCGGTGGTGGTTTTAAGTTGAGTACGATGACTGTGTGGTTAACTTCAGAGTGTAATTTGCGTTGTAAGTATTGTTTTGTTTATAAACTTAATGAGGGGCAGTCTTTAGGAAAGATGAGTTTGGAGACAGCTGATCAATTGGTGTGTTTTGCTGGTCAGTATTTGCAGCCGCAAGGAACAATCTGGTTTTTTGGTGCAGAACCTTTTTGTAATTTTGAAGTCATGAAGTACATTGTTGAAAAGAGTGTTAAAGAGGGTTATAAGTGGAGGTTTGGTGCAACAACTAATGCTACTTTGTTAACAAGAGAGGTTGTTGAATGGGCAAAAAAATATGATTTTAGTGTTCTGTGTTCTATTGATGGGCCTAAGGAGTGTCATGATGTGAACCGTGTTTATTCTGATGGTAAGGGTAGTTGGGATGATGCGTGGCAAGGGTTAAGTAATGTGCGAGAGATATTTGGTCTTAAAAATCCTCAGGTTCGTTGGACTGTTACGCCTTCGACAGTTAAAGGTTTAGCAGAGCATATTCGTGTTTTTGTTGAAGAGCACAATATTTTTAGTATGCCTATTGATTTTGTGCATGAGACTGCTTGGTCGCAGGAGGATTTTTGTAATCTGCAGGTTGAGTTAGAGATTTTTCGTGGTTATTACCAGAAATGGATGGAGCAAGGTGTGCCTGTTTTTAGTATGTGGGTGCGTGATGCTAATTCTGCTGTAACTCATAGGGTTCGTTTGTGGAAGTCGCGTTGTGGGTTGGGTTCGGGGTCTGTTGGTGTGGATTATGATGGTACTCTTTATCCTTGTCATCGGTTTATTGATTCGCATGTAGTAAAAATTGGTAGTGTGTATGCGGGTTTTGATGAGGCACAAAAGGAGTGGGAGGCTAAATGGTTGAAAGTGCCGCCTTATTGTGAAGCGCCTAAGAAATGTTTGAGTTGCAGTTTTAAGAAAGCGTGTAGTGGTGGGTGTATTGCAATGAATTATGATATATTAGGTACGGTGCATGCTATTCCTGATACGTTTTGTACTATAAAGCAAATAATAACAAGTACTTTAGGGGATTTGTGTAAATCGCTACAAAACAATAAAACTTTTAGTAACTTGTACAATAGTAGAAACAATGTGTATCAGCAAGGCTTGTCTGTTGTTGCGTGTCAAGCAAACAATAATTTATGTAGCTGTCAAAACAAACCAACAGGTCAGTTAAAAACAAACAACTCTGCCAACACCCAAACAAGTTAGTGAACTGGTTAGTATGTATTGTTATGTGCAAACCTATTTTTTCTTTTTTTAATTATTTTGTACTCATGGTTTGAGAGTGTTTTAAAATGGATGAGATGTGTGAGGTTTTGATTTTTCTTTTGTGAATTATTACTGTGAAAATGTGCAAAAGAAATTTTGCTAAGCAAGTATTGCAAACTTTTTGAAACTATATATAACTTTTTTGTCGAGTTTTCTTGCCTAGTATCACTGGCAAAAATTATTGTGCTCTACACATAAGTCTCAGTCTAGCTGGCCAAGTAATTCTGCCGGAATCAACTCCGCATACACCTCGTAATTATCTGCAAAAAACACCCTGACTTTTAACCGTTAGAAGTGGTCAAACATTTTCCTCAACGTTTTGGCCCTTCGCAACTATCCTGCATAAAAAGGATTAACTGTTTTACAATCCTTTTTACAACACTGACTCGCTTTGCACCACATGATACTACGGCAAAACACCATCCATACAAAAGATGATTCTTCAACATTTTTTTGGAATTATTGCAGGTATATGTGATCTCTGTTTCAAAATGTTTTTTGCGGCTCAATAACCCCTTGCTTTAGCCCGTAACTTTTGATATTTAGATAATATGTGTTTTTGAGTTTTTGTATTATTATTGTTAAAGCATATGGTTAAAATTGGTTCTTGAGAGCGATTATTGTGAATTTTATCAGATGATCTCTTTTAACGTGAATTACGAATTATAGTTTTTGCTGCATATCTGCCTGTATGTACATATGTTATGTAAAAACAGGTGTAAAATAGTTAAAAAAGAGATATTTTCCGTTTTCAGTAGCAAAACATGTTTTCACACAAAACCTGTTCCCTAAAACCTGAAATTTACGATTTAATCGCTCAAGTTATGTCACACGTTTTGTGTTACCTGCCATCTTGGCTAAAATGGGGACCCATTGATTTTCAACTATGTTGTCCCAATTATAGGGTAAGGCAAAGGTTCTAGATGCCTCGCTATACTTTTTAATCTGATCAGGATGAAAATATGCGTCTGCTATACAGTCGGCAATACTATAAACGTCGGGCGTAGCAGTTTCGCCATTAATAGGTGTGGTCTCAAGATTTAACTCAGACCCCAAGGATTTACATAGCCACCCATGACCTTGAACCAACTCAGTCATACTACTAAAATCATGACAAATATTGGGAACCCCACAAGACTGCGTTTCTAATATTGGCATACCAAATCCTTCACGTTTACTGCAAAGCAAATGTACATCAAAACAGTTCATCAACATAGCCAAATCTTCCTCCGCAAACATGAGACTAGCAGCAGTTGGATCCATAAACCTAATTACATCATCCAAACCAAATTTGTGCGCAATAGATAGCAATGGTAATCCATTAGGATCATTAGGAACTGTATGATATAGCCAAATAATATTTTTAACATCCGGATTTTGATCCAAAAAATACCTCATTGCCTTCATAGACCTAGTGTGACTTTTCCTATCTTCTTTATCTGCGTTAGCCGCTACCGTACCAAAAACAAAAACATCATCATCGTCTGTAACACCCATCTTTTTTCGCACAGTTTTTTTGTCCACAGGTTTAAATATGTCAGTATTTACACCATGATATATGTAATCAGATGCTATGCCCGCATCAGCTAAACAGTCTTGCTGCCACTTACATAACCCTATAACCCTATGAAATTTTCTAGTGAACTCTATTAATTCTTCAGAATAATTCACTTGATCCATCGGCCCATATAATGTGGCTCTGGGGATAAGCTGTGGAAAGTCCTTAAACGCCCACCAATCAGTAAACAGTATACCCACATCAATTTTGTACTGCTTACAATATTGAGTCGCAGACGCTATACCGTAATAACCTTCTTTAGATGGCAGTACTGGAATTTCATAAGGCGGAATCCCACCTGGTTCGGCACCATAATATGCAGAAATAAAAGGTTGAAAACCATACTTAGGTAATCTTGTACAAACTTCTCTAGTTGTTTTACCGTAACCAGAGGCTATCCAAGGAGCTACACTATGCCAAAGGATTCTAAGTTTAATTGATACTTGTTTACTGCCGCTATTACTACTAACTTTAGTACTCATAGTTAATCACCATCATTATTCAACCATATTACCTGATTCATGTGCCTGTTATCTTCAGGAATCTCTAACAAATGTTGTTTTGCCCATTTTTAAGAGAGCTGATATCTTTCTGAAACACCTCTTAAGGTTTTAAAAAGAATCAATATTAACTGGAATCTCCAAATTTGTCATTGATTGATTAACATTTTATTTCAACTCAGTTTAAAGTCTGAACATAAAACTTGGTTACGCCATGTTTACCTCTATGCACGATGTCTAATCGTTATCACAAGATTGTAGATGTTACATTGCACAAGAAAATCACATATAAAAAAATGCTACACCTGTTATAGCTACATCAGAGATTGTTATACGTTCATTTTAGTTTGGTGTGAATGTTTTGACATAATTTGGCAAGTGTTAGGATTCCTTTTGTTGCTAAAATAAAAAAGTGTTGGATAACGTGTTTTTTCTTACCATTCTTGCCCGTTTATTATGTCCTGATATAATTTAACGTATTCCTGAGCCATTTTTTCTCTGCTGAATTCTTGAGCCCGTATTCTGCAAGTCTTAGGATCTATTAGGTCAATCTCTCTAATTCTAGCCACCATTTGGTCAACTGAGTTACAAATAAACCCTGTTTGTCCATCTTTTATAATCTCTTTTAAGGCGCCATCATTTAATGCAATTGGAACAGTGCCACAAGCCAATGCTTCGATGCTAATCAAACCAAAAGGCTCTCCAAAGTTACTGGGTATCAGAAGACCCTTGGCATTCTTCAAGTACTCAATTTTTTCCTCTTGACTTACCTCACCAATAAACCGAATTTGTTTTCCATCACAGAGTTTTTTAACATCCGCAACATATTTTGGATCATCAACAAAATTTGTACTCCCAACTACATCCAACCCTACCCCAGCCTCTCTTGCCACTTTTATAGCAATATGCGGAGCCTTAGAATGCGATATTCTTCCTAAAAACATCAAACGATCGTTTTTATCTTTTTGAAACTCGTACCGATCAACATTAACACCATTATAACACCGTCTAGCATCAAATCCCTGCGAAGCAAAAACCTCTTTAGTCCAATCCGATATCGAAATCAAATTCAACTTAAAAAGCTGCTTAAAAATATTAAACAACGAAACATTTAACCCATGATGCGTATGCGCAACACGTAATTGGTTATTTCGCGCTTTTTTCAAGTATTCAATGCCAAACCAATTGTGTCCATGTAAAATATCAAGATTATCTATCTCCTCATTTCTAAGAAAATCGTAAGCTTCCAGTTCTGCTCCAAGCCAATTTATCATACAAGATTGATGGCAGTCACCTATCTCAACAAGCTTTCCATGAGGTGGCGGCTGGCTTCCTTTTGGCGCAAATAACGTAACCTCATGACCCAAGGTATCTAGACCACAAGCCAAATCCCAAACAATTTGTTCAAGACCAGAATACCCTGAGGGGGGTACACCAAAAAATCTAGTTGAAAGCAAACCAATTCTTAGTTTTTTACTACAATCATTTGGGTTAATTTGATCCTTTTTAGTTCCATAAAAGAAGGGTTCATATTGTTGGGTAAGAACATTTCTACTCCAAGGTTTAATACACATTTTTTCAGGAAGAACATGGTCTAATTTATTTGTACCATCTAGAAATATTTTGTAACCATTTTCACTTGCCTGAAGACAATATCCAAAGTCTTCACTTGCATTAGGACTAACAGGGTAAAAGTTTACTTGTGTATCCTGAATAATTTTTCGACTCAGACACATACAACCAGCTGAAGTCATTAAGGGTTCATCTAACGCTTTTTCCATTCCTCGTCGCATCACATATTGTCCGTTGATAGGTGATTTCCATTTTGAAGCTATCCAAATTCCATCAGGAAACGCTCTAAGATAAGCACCACCCACTAGATCCTTCTTTAAATCTGTCAAATTCTCAATTAACTCTCTTGTTTGCGGATATACATCACTGTCTAGGAATAGCGCATAATCAGGATCGTACTCTCTTGCAAAAGTCAATAATAATTGGCGTACCTGAGCGATAGTCACATAACGATTTTGACTTAGCATTGCAGCGTCTGATCTAAACCAAATCCTGATCACTTTATGAGGAAGTTTGAACTGTTGAATTTGAAGTAAAGTGTCATCTGTGCTGTTATTTTCGGCAAAAACATAAAGAGCAGGTTGAGGGTTAAGATTATATAAAGAGTTAAAGAGAGCGGGTAGATTTTTTTCACAATTGTACGCAGGAATTAATACGATAGTTTTAGTCAAAGTTTCACTTTCCCATCGTTATCTTACACTATCAATGTTGTAGACATTACAAACATGTCTTTACTGCTCTTTAAGGGCGATGAATAGTTTCAGAAAGTGCACTTCTTGAGCGAGTTTGGTGTTTTCTGTTTTTTCAGTTGATGTTTTGAAATAATATGCTGGTTCCATAGAACCAGGTGTTTGGTATCATATAACTTTGTTAAACATCCGGGGATTGGGTAAATTGCAATTTCAGTAATTTTGTAGTCAGTTGATACAGCAATTTAATAGCTTTATCAAAAGAGTTATGTTGCTCCTGATATTAAGTGTTTTTTCGAAAAATACATTCACTGACGATTTAAGAAAAATCATAAAAAAGGAGAAGATTGTGGAGGACTATTGTGTGCTATGGGAGTTTCTTTACGTTATAGACACGATAGATATTGACTAAACCGCTATCACCATCTCTTAAGTAGAGTGTTGTTGAGGGCGTTTTGTTGGATACCTGCAAAGTATTGAAAGCCTTTGGCATATCGTTATACTGTGAAAACTTTACTAAATCAATCCCCGCAGCGCTACTGTGATCCTTGAGTCTGCTATTGTACATAGAGGCAATGCTACTACCATTCAAATTAAACTGAAAACAAACATCATTACCAGGCGAAGTATCATTGAGAGCAACGTTGTTGAGATTAAAGAAACAAGCAGCTGGACCATTATAGTTTGGTGTCTGATCATTGTAATAATCTGGGTTTTGAAATACCCATGTAAGCGTGCTGCCATAAGGTATTGATCTACCTGCGCCGCTGTATGAGTGATAGGTGTTTGCACTAAGACCGCCCTTCGCTGTAAAGTTACATGGACAATCATTCCGCGTAGCATCCAAAGAACCAGACGACGAAGAAGCAGCACCAGCACTACAACTCTTCACAGCCGTATTGGTACTAGTACATAAACCGTTCCAATCAGTACCCAAGTCACACATAGCATACTGTCGCATAATACGGAAATTGTTTATCCAAACACCCACACCAGACTTATTCGTAAAA
>WQSY01000091.1 GCA_009787585.1 Candidatus Bathycorpusculum sp.
TGCCGTAACAAGATTCAATCCTGAAAAATTATGGAAAATAGAACCCTATTTTAAGCAATAACCAAAATCACACAGGACAATGTAAATTTGACTTGCTATAGCGGTCTTTTTCGACCTAATGTCTCTACCTTAAAACCTATAGCATAACACTAACAAGTTAGGTGCTATTTAAGCGGTTAATGGTTAATGTGTTATTTTTTCCATACAATATCTTATTTTTGTCTTGTAATTTCGTTTATACAGTGTGAAAATTTAGTTGTTAAATTAAAAAAGGTAAAATGGTATGCTACAAGTTTTAGTTTAACTTGGCGAACATCTTTTTATCTTAATTTGTCTGCTTGTGTTAAAGATCATGGAGTTTGTTAGATTTGGGTAACCCTTTTAAGTGGAAGAAAGATAAAGAGAAAGATAACGGTATACTATCTAATGTTGCAAATACGACAAAGCCGCCTGAGGGTTTGAAGGAACAAATTGGTCTTGTTACCCAGCGGCTTGATGCTCAGTCAAGAACGATTGATGCAGCTGTTAAACGTTTTGAAGTGAGAGATGGCGATCTTTTTAGGAAAGTAATACGAGCTATGGAAGAACGAGATAGGGCACGTGCAAATATTTATGCTACTGAGCTTGGTGAAATTCGTAAAGTTGAAAAAATGCTCACTCAGGCCTCTTTAGCATTGCAAAGTGTGTCTATGCGTTTGGGTACAGTTTCTGAAATTGGTGATGTAATAAAAGTGTTAAGTCCTGCAAGAGTAATGTTAAGTGGCATTCAATCTGAAATGTGTGGCATCATGCCTGAGGCAAGTCAAGAATTAGACAGTATTGGTGGCATGCTCTCTGATATATGTTCCTCAACAAGTGGTCAATACTATGGCATTTCAAGTGCAGGTACACAAGTAGCCAATGAAGAAGCTCTTAAAATTCTAGAAGAAGCTGAAGTGGCTGCAGAAAGTAAGTTAAAAAATCGTTTACCTGAAATAATGAATGGTTACAACATAAATAAACGTGAAAGCATACCAACCTAACCTTTTTTTCTTGGTTTTTGCATTAATAAATTTGAAGCAGATAAAGCTAAGTTGTTATAGTTTTTAGATTTTTATCTTAAGAGTGAAATGTCTTTAAAGTTATGGGTTTGGGCTGCTATTTTCTGTAGGTGTTATTTGGAGGTTAAAATATGGTATTAATATGTCTTCCATGCAGTAGAAACCGTTTTTTTGGTTAATGATGTTTTTGACTGCAAAGAGTGCTCCATTGCCAAAGGCTTCTCGAGCTATGGCCTCATGTATTAATCGTACTGTTTGGTAGGGAAAGCCAAAAATTAGTTCATGACGACCTATGATGCCTCCTGCTCTGACTGATTTTATGTCTTTGTATGATAGTCCTAAGGTATGCGAAATTTTTATAGCTGTGCCTGAAACTTCTTTTTTGTCTTTGAAATGTTCTTCAATTAATTCGATATCTGTGTATGGTGCAATTGTTTTAAGAATTTTGGCTGCTAACATTAGAAAATTGATTCCAATAGTGATGTTAGGTGACCAAAGTATTCTTGTTTTTTCAGACAACTTTTTTAGATGCTCAATTGTTGTTTCCGGATAAGCTGATATTGCCGTAACGATGCATATGCCTCTTTTAGTAGCTTCTTCACCGTAATTTAGTACCGCGTCTGCTGATGAAAAATCTATTATAGCATCCACGGGATGCTTTTCAAAAAGTTCCTCTGGCGTGTACTCGTCTTTACTGAAAATTACTCCCTGTGTATTATCTTTTACTCCTAAAAACTCGGGGACAGAGCGATGTTGGAGATTTGTTGTTTTTCTAATAACCCAACAGAGGTCTACTTCGTGACTTTGTAACAGTACTGTTGCAACGGCTTTGCCTGTTTTGCCAAATCCAAAGAGACCTACTTTCATTTTTACACACACACAAGTTTTACGGCTCCACATTTTATATAACTTTCCAAAGATCCTCCAAAATGGAGCAAGTGAACAAAATTTTAAATTATGTGCACATTGAAATTAAATTTGTCTTACAATAAATGTTGTTTAAAAGATAATTCTGAAATTTGATATTTGAACAGTCTATTTTTTCAATACGAACTATTTTATGACGGGTTTTTCTGCTTTAATTTTTGTTGTTGTAGTCATGGGGAATCTTGCTTTGACGGCAAGGCTCAGCCACCAAGTTATGGCTTGTGCTAAAGCTTGAGCTACTTTTTGCACAATATTTTGGTTGTCTTGGAGTTTGGTTAGGGTTGCTGTTAGGAGTTCTTTGGTAGGTTTATTTCGTCTAGTTTTCTTGACAGGTTGGTAAGGCTTAAATTTCCTGTTAGGTCTATTTGTGCTTGGACTGAAACCATTGAGTTCACCTTGTTGTGTAGTGATAACATAGTGGACTCAATTCAGTCCTAAAAAGCTAGCCGATTAGCATACAGCACCTATAAATGATACATTTCTTTGATACTTAAAACACAAACACCTCACCTGCATACTGGCAAAATACGTGCCCTGACACCAAACGTTAATCACGCTAAGGTCTATTGACACATTTTTCTCATAGCAACAAGAACCAGTAATGAAAAAACACGTAAAAATACAAACAAAAACACATACCCATCCGTTTCAATTTGCTATAATAATGCAAAAACTCAATCACATATTTATAAAAACTATAATTCAAGGTTTAACAGCAAAAAAGGGTAAAGTAATTATTATTTGTTATTTGCAGTTTTTCTTTACAATCAATACAACAGCCACCATAACGACTATCCCTATTAAAGCAATAACAGCAAGACCTAACAAACTACCCCCAGAGTTTGATTGCTCAAAGGGCGAGTTTTCAAAAGTATTCTGTGAGCTACCCAAAAAACCCTGCTCCCAACAGTAAGCAACCTCACCTGTATCACCCCAAGCACCAACCTGAACACCATAAACATTGCCTATTGGATAACTGAAATAAAAAACAGCCGACCAAAAAGGATACAAAGTCAAAGCATCCCTATTCGCACTAAAGTTTACGCCCGTACCCTGTGCAAGTAACTCATTATTTATAGGGTTATTATATTGTTGACCAGAAATCATCAAAAGACTCACCTCAGATCGCATGTTTGACCAATCAGGTCTAACCTCCACCTCCACCCCGTCCTCACTAACCTGATAAAATAGGTGATCATCACAAAACTTTTGAGCCAAATTAAAAGCAAAACTAGTAAACTCTTCCTCAGATGTCCAAGTATTCACACTACAAACATCATAAAGCCCAAAACTATCACTAAAAGAAATTGTATCCGCAAAATCTATACCCCAACTCTTGTTTAGAGCAACAATACCATTAACAGTGTAAGTAAAACCAAAGCCATTTTGTGTTATAGAAAGCGTCATATCACCTAAAATCACAGTTGCATATGTTCCATGTGCAGGTAAAGAATCTGGAGCTTTATTTAATAAATCAAAAGCCAAAGATGCATCCAAGGTTGTAATATCGTATTTTTGTGCAAAAGTCATATACCGCTCAAGAATATTTTTCATCATTTCAACAGAATTCTTTGGAGGCTCTATAGCATAATACAATAAACCAGTGGATGGACTTATTAGAACCCAGTTTGGAACACCATTATAAAACTCGCTCATAACAGATACTTTACCGTCTTTTTTATCAACTAGAGTAAATCCGCAATACTCTACTTCAACAGCTCCTCTGTACTCGTATCGTGGCTTATAACGCTCCTCAGTTATAGTATACTTTGATAAATCAAGTCCAATAATATCACTTAAAAGAGCAGGCAATTTTTCCTTAGCAGAAAAACCCTCAACACCTGCAACTTTCACACTACAAGCTGTACATAAAGAAGAAAAAATAAACAGGCTAATCATAAACATTCCAAGAATTTTTAAATTTTTCATCATAGCTCACCTTTAATGTTATTGTATGTACATATTACCATTTCCTAATACTTGTAACTTACAATAAAACTAATAGTCTGCAAACCCTGGAAAATAGGGTTCATTTAACCATTGACTCACATTAAGTACTACATTGTAACATCTAAAACCATATATTTTTATGTTTGTGGTGCTACCTGTTAATATGTGACACTTTAGGGGTAAACATGCAAACATTCTACTAAGTGAATCTGACAGAGAAGAATTAAAACGATTTAGCACCACAGGAGTACACAGCGTAAAACTAGTTAACCGCGCAAAAATAATTCTCGACCTAGACACCTCCCAAGGACGAAAAAAACAAACCTACCACACAATAACAAACCACCTAAACGTAAGCTACCAAACAGTACACGACACAAAAAAGAGCTTTCTAGCAGCCAAAAACCTCGCTGAATTTCTACAACGCAAAAAAAGAAAAATACCCCCCACCCCACCAAAAATAATCGGCGAAACAGAAGCCCACATAATCGCGCTCGCCTGCAGCAAACCACCCGAAGGCTACGCAAAATGGACCCTACGCCTACTAGCAGACAAAAGCGTACAACTCGGCTACACCGACTCCCTATCCCACATGAGCGTAAAACGCCTTTTAAAAAAACAAAACTTTAGCCTCACCTGAAAACCTGTTGGTGCATCCCCCCAAACACAACAGCGCCTTTGTAGTAGCCATGGAAGATGTACTAACAGTGTATGCTCGGCCATATGGTGAGAGGTATTCTGTGGTTTGTATGGTGGATGAAAACCCTATTAACTTGTAGAGGATGCTTATTCTTCTTTGCTTATGCGATCGGGTTCTGTTGAGAAGGTGGATTATAAATATGTTCGTTATGGGGTGTGTAGTATTTTTATGTTTGATGAGTTCTTGGGGGGTGGTGTCATTCTGAGGTGTTGCTGCGTAGGGCAGAGGTTGATTGGGCTTATAAGGTGTGTTGGTTATTTGAGGAGGTGTATCTTTGTGCTGAGAGGGTGGTTTTTGTTATGGGTAATTTGAATACGTATATGTTGTTGTTTTTGTATGAGGTTTTTTTGCCTGGGGTGGTGTTTGGTTTGGCGTGGCGTTTGGGGTTGTATTTTACGTTAAGTATGGGGGCTGGTTTAATGTTGTGGAGGTTGAGTTTGCGGTTTTGTTGGTTCAGTGTTTGGGGGGTAGGTGTGTTTTTGATGTTGGGGTTCTTAATTTAGTGTTGTCAATTTGGTATAGTTGGCGTATTTTGGTTCAGAAGGGTGTTGATTGGTATTTTACCACTAAAGATGCACGTATAAAACTCAAAAGCCTATGCCCTGTAATAATGTAGGGATTTAGATGTTACAGAGTACTAGTCTTGCTGGTCAACCCATGAATGATTTACGTGCAGGCTTTAGAATACATGCAAGTATAGCAACCAATGCCTCACATACTCACAAGCAAATGTCCGTTGGTACAAGAACAACATTGCCATCACCCAATCCTGTTAATATGATACGTTCTGCAAGTATAGGTGATGTTGAAGCTGTTTTATACTCTATTGGGACTGGTGGAAATGGGAATACCCATGATGTAAACACGGACTCTGCAACAGTATCTCAGACTATTACACGTGTCCCAAACTTAACGCTTCACTACATAGCAATAGGAACCTAAACTGGTGAAAAAATGTCTAACAAAGAAAAAACAGAAATCATGTAACCAACGCAACAAGAAATGGTTGAAAGATTAAACTCTATACAGCAACCATCTGTGCAACAACAGCTTAAACCGAATTTAACACCTCAAGCTCAAGAAGCAATTGCCCTGCTAAACATACGTGTCAATGATCTGCTAACTCATCTCAATACTGTTCTAAACTTACTTGTCAAAGAAAACGCCGAACTCAAACAACAACAAATAGAACAACAAACAACAACACAAACCAAACAGCCAACTTGACCTCGCTTTCTTTTTTCCTTTTTTCTAGTTTATACTCTGCCCAAATTTTTAAGAAAACACTTTAAAAAAATATGATTGCGTTGTTTTTGCTCTACTTGTTAAGTCTTTTTTGGGACGAGATGCGCAAAACAACCAGAACAATACACAACACCACAACACCAGTGATCCCACAAGTAATTACTATATCTCTTAAACTATAACCATCAATAGACGATCCATCGTTACCATTAGACCCATTATTACCATTTGAAGAGCCATTATTACCATCAGACAAACCATCACCACTACCATCAGGATACACATCATTACATGAATCGGTAGCAGTGTTGCCTGAAATTGTTCCACCCTGCCTGTTAAAACCGGTATTGCTGATATATACGCCTCCACCAGTTTTAGCGGTGTTGCCAGATATTTTACCGCCAGACATGGTAAAAGTAGCCTCCTTAATTACATCATCACTTGTTACCATCATAGCATTTATATTACACACGCCCCCACCATTACTGGTAGCAGTGTTACCTGAAATAGTCCCACCAGACATAGTGAAAGTACCCGAGTTGAGCACGCCCCCACCATTACTGGTAGCAGTGTTACCCGAAATTTTGCCGCCAGACATCGTAAAAGTGGCGTATCCACTGTTGTACACACCCCCACCGTTATTAGCGGCGTTACCTGAAATTTCACCTCCAGACATAACAAAAGTACCCGTGTTGGATACACCTGATCCACCGTAAATTTTGTTGCCGGAAATTATGCCGTTATAGAAGTAAAACTTGGCAAAAGCATAAACATCTACGCCTCCGCCTCCAGTGTTGCTTGTGTGGATTACTGCAATGTCGTCAATTCGTAATGTCCCGTTAGATGCAATAAAAAGAATGCTACCGTTTACTGCACCGTTTAGTTTATAGTATCCGTTTACTTTGCTGCTTGTTAGGGTAATGTCTTTGTCTGCTGGAATAATAATATTAACGGGCCAATAGTTAGAGTTGCTGTCATCGGTGGTGTTTGTGAGCGTGATGTCGTTGTCTAGTGTGATGGTTGTTGATTGTCCAGTTGGTGCATTGTTTATGGCTTTTCTAAGTTCGTCTTCATTTTTAACATGAATGGCATTCTCTGAAGAAGCTCCGTTGGCATCGTTTATTGAGGTGTATACAAGTAAAGAAGAAATCAACATTACAATTAGCAAAGAGGCTAATAACAAAGATTGTTTGCGAGGGACATAAAACGTGTTAAACATGAACATACTCACCCAATAGATATATACTAATACGTTTTTATTGTTATTATTCTTTGTTACTTCCACGAAAGCATCCCAGTTAACTACTTGGTATTCACATAACCCGCCTTAGCCAGCAAACCCAAAGCCTCATCAAACGGAACCAACAAATCCCGCGCCCTAATCACCATCTGCCTGCGCTTAAACTTCAGCCCCTCCTCAAAAAAAGCTTCACCCGTAGCAAGCAAATGATACATAACCCCAGCATTTTTCTAGCCAAAGCCACAATAGCAATCCCATGCCCCACGTCAAACGTATGAATGCTTTTTTTCCATGTGACTTTAAAAGATAACTTGACACTTAAGCGGTTTATAGTGTTAAGAGTTGTTGTAGGTATTTTGTGGGGTTGCAGCTGGTTATGAAGCGTTTTGTTTTTAAGCTAATAGGGCCTTTGAACTCTGTGAGATCCATTATTTTTAAAAAGTTTAACACCAATTTTCGTAAAATATTTAAATTAAACGCCGCCATCCTATCCAAAGTACGATTCGTATCCTCTCTAAACGTAACATCTAGATGCCAATGAGCTGATTCTACCATCCAATGTTCACGAATAATGCGTGCAATCTCTTTAACATTTAAAGGTAAACTGCTAATAAAATATCGCGTTTGCTCAGATACACTACCCTCGGGTTTTGTTGTGGTGTTTTTTGTCATAACAATAGTTTAAGGTCCATCCAATTATCTTGGGTTAGATAATTTGGAGAGGTCTTTTGATTGTCAATACTCTCGCAGCTCTATGTTGTCTCTTGCTTTTTGTGTGGTTTTAAAATACTTAGTTTTGGGTCATGTTGCAAAATAGTTTATTAAGTGTGTGGTACATATTGAACGTCTGTGCAGGCAAATAACATGGTAGAAATTAGTATAAAATGCATTCATTGCA
>WQSY01000092.1 GCA_009787585.1 Candidatus Bathycorpusculum sp.
TGCAAAACATACATATACACCTAGCCTATTTTAAGAATCAATCAACAAATAACGCCATAATCTAACGACTGCTTACTCAACATTCATGCAATCGGCGTGTCCGGGACCCACGATAGACTCGGTTTTTCCACGGCTTTCTATGACAGACTTTCCGAGTATGGGTGGGAAACTCGGTTTTATCTACGCCATTAGTTATTAAACAAATATGCATATAAACTTTGGTTCAACTTAAGTTAATACCAGGTTTATAATTTTTTTGCTTTTAAATTATCGATTTATGTTTTGCTTTTGAGTTGTGGTCTTTTGGGGCAGTATTCTATGGGGATTGTTGGAGCTTATGGTTTCTCTTTTTTCTTTTTTTGCAGGCGATTTTTCTCTATAATATTTGATTGAAACGTTTTACTGTGTTCGGTGATGTGGGTGTTAATTTCGAAATGCCATATTCGGGCTTCGTTTTCGACTTTGTTGTCAAGCGAGTTTTTTCGTTAACTCTCTTTTCAACAGTACCGTTAGGGGGTGAGGTTGAGTTTTTCGCGGATTTGGACGCTTTTCTTTGTTGCTTCTTCAATAGCGCGTATCATGGCGGGTCTAATTTGGCTTTGTTCAATTTGGTATATAGCTTCAATGGTTGTTCCACCAGGCGTGGTTGTCATATCTCTGATTTTTGCAGGGTCTTCATTTAACTCAATAACTAGTTTTGCTGTGCCTATCATGGTTTGGGCGGCACTTTTTTGGGCAATATTTCTAGGTAAGCCTACTTTAAGTCCGGCATATGTTAAAGCTTCTATAATAATGGACATGTAGCCAGGTCCACTGCCGCTAACGGCTGTGAGGGCGTCCATGTATTTTTCATCTACTTCATCGCAGAGACCCATCATGTTTAGCAAAGTTTGAACTTTTTGTTTCTCCTCAACTGTAACATTTACTCCATAGCAGTATGCAGTATAAGACGCTTGAACCATAACGCCCAGATTAGGCATAATACGCACAATTTTAGCCTCAGGCACCTGTTTATGTAAAAACGCTAAAGGTACTGTTGCAGCAACAGAGATGACTATTTTGTCTCTAGTTTCTTTGTTTATTTCCTTTAAAACTTTTTCTATATCGCCTGGTTTAACAATAACAAAAATAATGTCTGCCTCCGCGGCAGCTTTACAATTGTCTAAACCTGCCTTAACACCTAACTTTTCTAGTTCTCCTATTTTTTGAGTTTGAATATCTACTGCCGTAATTTGACCGTTATAACCGCCTTTAATAAGACTTTTGATTATGGCACTTCCCATCATGCCTGCGCCTATAACTGCAACTTTATCCTTCATTATACTCACGTACTCCTTTAGACAATCAATTATTCTTTAAACTTTGTTACATATAAACTCTTAATCAAACAGCGTTTACCAGTTTTTTAAATGTTTCATGAACCGTGGCAGTTGGCGCGTTAGTTTTTATACCTCGAGGATTAAAATGCGTTTGCACCGCTGGATAACCCCTATTTTGTAAGGCCGATATAAAAGATTGCATAGCTGCTGCAGGCAAACAGAGTTTTTTACCAACTTGATCCAACACGTAATATGTTATAGGCGCATCAGTTTCAATTTTAAGAGTGGTTAACATTTTAGTGATCCGATGACTATTTCTAAATGTAACAGTCTGATTTTCAATAAGAATTTGATCAATGTACGCTTCATTATTTATGGAACCAATCCATAATGGTCCGGCGTAATCCATTTTTGTGCCACAATCCGGACAGGTTAAACTATAAAAGGGCTGTAGGCTTACTTCTCGGTGCAAACAGTTAAAACAGTGTAAAATATATCCAGTATTTTTGAGACTCTCATCAGCTTTTTTACAGCCATAACTTATTTGAGTATAAACGCGAATGTAATGATTACTACTATGACTTAGAAGAAATTTAACGCCAATATCATGCTTAGCCGCCATTTGTGCTATACAACCAGATAGCAGTCTTATAGCTAATTCGTGACAATACTCAGTACGTAACGGCTTACCACCATACTTTCTTATGCAAGCTTTTGTATGTACACCGCAAAGAGGTGCTAAATCCGTAGCCGTCACCGCAAGTAGCCCTTTATTTTTAAGTGCCCTAACGGCTGCATCCAAATAAGGCGCAGGCGTTCCAAACGGATCAATATCTACTACATCAAACCGTTTCTTAGGAGACGCATTACCGCTAAGCACACAATTAGCATCTTTATACTCAAGAACAATTTTATCCTGCAACCCATTATACGCAATGTTATGCTGCGCTAACTTGTAAGCATGATAATTAATATCACTTAACAAAACACGTGTAACACCTTCCACCTCTGTGGCATAACGAATTCCACGGATACCCTGACTAGTTAAAGGCTCACAAATACTAATTTCACAGTTACCTAAACGTTGATACACCCTAAAAACTAAAACAGATAGATCCCTATTAAACTCCATAACGGGATTATAAAAAACCGGCGCCCTTGATGGAGCATAATCAGAAGGTACAACACCAAAAGCCGACAACTTGGGCACTAAAACCTTCACGTTACCCTCCTTAACTATCTCACTTGGAAAATCTGCCGTATACTCTTCAACCATCACATGTCAACTAAAACTGTATTAAAAGATTTTACTTACCATATTAGACTTTCGCTTTAACTAAACTTTAGCTTCAAAGCAGCAATGTTGTTATCTAACTTGACAGGTGCCACTTTTTATGCTAAATGCAAGTGTTAGCAACCCTTAATAACTAAATTGTTGCTATGTATTTATTGGTTAGTGCTTTGATGAGCTACAATAAAACTTGTTTGTTGCTATTGATAGTTTTATTGTTAAGTATTTCTCTATTTAGTGTAAAACCTGTTGCAGCTCAGAGAGCTACACAATTTTCAACTGGCGATATTTTTGAAATTCCTGCAGTTAATGGCTCTATTAAGTTTTCAGTTAATGGCACCTATGTTTCTGCTGACTTAGTGGATGACACATGGCTTTTTAATAATTTAACTCTTAGCGGTTCTCGTTTTTCAGGAGTTTTAATGTTTTCAGCTAAAAATTGCAATGTAACTATACACATGTTTCGTTCAAACTCTTTACGTTACACAGTTGAAGGCATGGGTGAGCAGGTAATAAATTTGGGACTTAATTCTTCTATACAGTCGCATGTAAGTGAATGGTCAGTAATTAATCAAGATAGCGTATTTTTTGCTCCAGAAAAACAGTGGAAACTATTACCTGACAACACCATAGTTGTTCGAGAACTGTTAGGCACCTTAACAGTTGTGCGTTACAATTACGGTTACCCTGTAAATGAAGACCCCTTTTATTTACAGCATTCTATACTTATTTTAACGGGTATTACCCTTGTTATTACAGTTACAATTGCCACAATTATAAAGTTAAAAAATAGGCATCAACGGAGGTTGCCTTGATGGTCTGGGAAGTACCGATAAGTATTGTTTTACCCCTTTATGTTTTAGCGGCAGTTGTTGGTATAGCTTTAATCCTTAAACTTTCCAAAGATAAAACAAGAAAAATCAGCAACCTACGTTTTTATGTGCAAGTTCTTGCGATAATTGTCATATTTATGGGTTTAATTTTAGGTCCATTTGATCAGCCACGTTGGGCGCCTCTTGGGGTTTCACCCCGAGATAGACTAATAGGCACAGACTTTTTAGGCAACCAATTACCAGATGGTGTACCCATTCCTGTTCTAGCTTGTTATTATCCAAACGGTCGAACAGTTACATGCCCCATTTGGCAACTACAAGCTTACACTTTTCCCTTCTGGAATTACCCTCGAGGGTATGAAGTTATTTACTCCACTACGGGACTAGAGAAAATAGGAATAGTAATTGGATCTTTAATTATCGCTGCGCTAATTTTTGGGCGATCTTTTTGTGGATGGCTCTGTCCATTTGGTTTATTCCAAGACGTGCTTACACGCATACGAAAAATCACAAAACTAAAACACCGCACTTTTTCAGACGCTACAAACAAAAAACTTGGACAATCTCGTTACGTAATTATCGCCACTTTTATGATTCTAAGCGTCATCTTTGGTTCATATTATATTTTTGGCACCGAATTAATCCCTGGAACCATAGCTAGCGGTCCAGGCGGAACAGAAGCGGGCATTGTAAGTAGCATTAATGAACCATTTTGTCTTGTATGCCCCATGCGACCTCTATGTTCTTTAGTAGAAGCAGGAATTGGCTCTATGAATTTTAGCTACATCTCTAAAATCGTGTATGGCCCCTTTGGAATAATAGGCGGTTATTACTCTAGTATAAACCTTACCGTTCTTGCTATTGTAATTATTCTATCTTTAAATTATCGCCGATTTTGGTGCCGTATTTGTCCTCTTGGCGCTCTAACAGGTCTATTTAGCACCTTTACTCCTTTCAAACAGGTAGCCCTTACTAAACTAGAAAAAGACGCACAAAAATGCACTAAATGTGGCATATGTAAACGTGCCTGCCCAACTCAGGCAACTGCTGTGTACAACAAAAAAGGTGGCGATGTAACTGAATCTAAATGCATACTCTGCGCTAGATGCGTAGAATTATGCCCTTATGATGATGCCTTAAAAATTACATTCGCAGGCAAATCCATAGTAGCCTCAAAAATCTAGCGATGACATCAAAACGGTGTTTACGTTTTTTGTTAACGCTACAAAAGGGCACAACACATAATTTCTATCCCAACACCCTGTTCGTCATATTTTAGAACTACTCCGTATCTGTATATTTTAAGTTGTTTTTATGGCAGCTATAAAGGCATCCCAGTCGCCTGTTTTTTTTAGTTCCTTCTTCTTTAATAAGTCATTAATAGCTGTTTCATTATACAAGCCTCCTGCTTTAGGATGGGTTTTTCTAGAAACGAGAGTAAACGCTCGGTAGGCTTTGTCGCAAAGTTTGTCGGTTGTAATTTCATGTGTGTAACCAATTTTTTCTGAAAGAATAACTACTGCGAACTGTAAATATTTGCTGATTTTTCTAAGGTCATCAAACTGGGTTTTAATTTTATTTAACGAATCAGCGTCAGTGTTGTTTAAAATTTGTATAACCATTTTTACTTCGTTTGGTGTATACACTTTTTGGCTAGGGTTAGCAATTGGTTCAAGTAAAAATATGCTGTTTTTGATTTCTGAATCTTTAAGTCTTTGGTTTGGATTCAAGGTTACATTAAAACCTCTACTAATAAGATGTTCGCGAATAACTACTTCAGCGGCTGTACCGCTTTTTTCCATTGCTTTGTCCACTTTTTGTTTAATGTGGTCTTCTGCGATTTCAATTAACATTTCGTATTCTTCGTCTTTCTTGGTGAGTAGAGGTTTTTTCAATTCTTTATAAGCAGACATAACATTCATACAACAACTTACGACAAATAAAAATGCTACGGTATAACATAAAAAACCTAAATGACTCTTATTATGTATTGCAATTAATTAAAAGCTATTTTTTCGTAATATTTTGTGTATTTATTGATATTTTAGGTTAACATTGGACTTTTTCACGTTTTAATAAAGAATTAACGTTTTATGTATTACGTTTATTTTGTTCATGTTTGTTGTACAGTATTTTTTTACCCATTTTTTTGGATACATTGACACATTTTATATTTTTAAATACGTTATAAATTACTTTCTAAGTTACCACTCAGCAGGGATACCACTACGCATAGTGTTTTCATAATGTAATGACCACGCGTATAGTGTTTACTTTTCTTTTTCATGTTTTAACACCGCATTTTTGCATACGAGCCACTACACATAGATAACACTTAACGCTACATGACCTGCTGAGTAGTAACCGTTTTAACTGTATTTTTTATGTTTTAATATTGCCAATATATGTGTCAATTTTTATTAGTAATACTGGCTACACCATACAACATAGGATGAAAAAACAACAATGACCATACATAAAGTAACTAACATACAAAAAGACATTCAAACAAAACTCGCAAAAAAACTATTAGACCTTATTATACTACAACTTTTAAGAACCCAAGCAATGCATGGATACGAAGTAATAGCCAAAATACGAAAAACTTTTGGAGTCTACTTTGGCCCCAGCACAATCTATCCCCTATTATCCACCTTAGAAAGAAAAAAATGCATATCAAGCAACTGGAACATGGATGGAGACCGACCAAGAAAAGTTTACCAACTAACAGAAGAAGGCAACAACGTACTCAATATTTCTGAAGACGCTCTAAACCTAATTTGCCAAAAAATGACACCTAACTCTAACACTAACACTACTGCTAATACTACAGATTCAACTGAATCTCCTCCCAATACTAACACTGGCACACAATAATCACATAACAACACAAAAAGCTGCTCTAACATCAATAACAATAAACAAAAAAGAAAATTGATGATGTTCATTTAACATCAATCAAATTTTTCACCCCTATACTAAATGCTTGGAGCAACTATTTTTATTAACGACTGTATATCGTATCTATCGTTAAGGGTTTTTCGACCTCCAAGATATGCTAATTCAATAAGAAAACCTAAACCTGCAATGGTTCCACCAAGTTTTTCAACAAGTTCAATATTTGCGTTAATTGTTCCCCCAGTTGCTAACAAGTCGTCAATTAATAGAACATTTTGACCTTTGATGATTGCATCTTCCTGAATTTGAATGGTATCTGCTTCATACTCTTTTGCATAAGTTACATTAATGCATCCAAAAGGCAGTTTTCCTTCTTTACGAATTGGCACAAACCCAACACCTAACTCATATGCTAAAGGAGCACCGATAATAAAGCCTCTAGCTTCATTCGAACCAATGATGTCAATATTTTTGTTTTTAAAGAGTCCTGCTAATTCTCGAATTGCTTGTTTAAAACATTCTGGATCTTTAAGGATTGGTGAAATGTCCCAGAAACATACCCCTTTAAAGTTTGTACTACGCAGTCTATCTTTTAGATCGATTTTTTGGTTTAATTTACTTGCGCTCATTATTTATTTTTCTCCTATATTTTGTGTTTATGCAAATGCTCCATTGAGAGCGTTTTTGCAGTTACAGCTTTGCTGAGTTGGGATAGCTTTAACGGTTTCAGCGATGATCTTTTTAACATTTGCAATATTTGCACGCATAACTGTTACAATATCGTCAATACATACAGGATGATCTTTCCATACATCATAATCGGTAACTGTTGAAATGGAGGTATAACAAAGCTCTGCTTCTCGCGCTAGAACGCACTCAGGAACTAGGGTCATGCCTACAATATCTGCCCCCCAACTGCGATACATTTTGGATTCTGCCTTGGTGCTAAAACGTGGGCCTTCAATGCAGACATATGTTCCTGTTTCATGCGTTTTTATGCCTAATTCTTTGGTAATGTTGATGGCGACTTTTCTAAGCTCAGAACACATAGGTTCTGCTATGCCTATATGACAGACTTTGCCCTCTGCTTGAGTGTAAAAGGACTGTTCACGTCTTGTGGTTCGGTCAATAAATTGATCTACAAAAACGATATCTCCTGGTGCATATTCTTCCCGTAGAGAGCCAACTGTTGAAGGAGCAAGAATTCGTTTTACCCCTAATTGTTTGAAAGCATAAATATTTGCTTGCACTGGAATGTCTGTTGGTCTTATGGTGTGTTTTTTTCCATGTCTTGGAAGAAACGCCACTAATTTATCGCCTAATTCACCAATGCTTATTACATCAGATGGTTTTCCGTATGGTGTATCTATTGTTACTTCTTTTATATTGTTGAAAAGTTTTGGATCATCAAGACCCGTTCCGCCTATTATTCCAATTTCTGCTTGCATAATTTTTAATCTAATCGTAGGTTTATAAACCTTATAGATTGGGTATATTTAGCTCACACGTTTTTATTAAAGCTGTGATTTACGGAAATTATTTCCCCTTTTTTGGTTATCTTAATATTCACGATTTTACCATCCAAACTACTTAGCAGCTATACCCAACCACACCTCAGGCCA
>WQSY01000093.1 GCA_009787585.1 Candidatus Bathycorpusculum sp.
TATGCGTATTTCTTCTCGCTCCATTGGTTGTGTTCCCAAAATAGATTACAGTAACAACCTATTATATTTTTCGCAAGTTATTATTTAACTGACCCTAAGGTCTAGTCTTTTTAACGGTTGAGTTGTCCAAGAAGAAATTGGACTAACTAGCAACAAACTAATGGTCTGTGTCTTTCATAAACTCTTTTTTGTGAATTCGTCTCGGATTTGTATTTCTCTTCGTTTGCGGTTATAGTTTACTGAAAAGTCGTGTGTGGCGTCTCGGATTTGTCGTATAAGTAGCATCATGCGGCTGTTTTTGTCTAGTTGTATTGTTGGTGCTTGTTTATTGTTTGGTTGGTGGATTTCTTCATTTTCTTTAGCTATGCCTATTATTGAAATTTTAAGGTTTAAAGTGTCTAAGGCGGTTTGAGCGGCGTGTACTTGTCCTGGGCCGCCGTCAATGATTATCAGATCCGGCATTGCTGCTTCTTCGTCTTTTAAGCGTTTATATCTGCGGGTGACTACCTCATGCATTGAGGCGAAATCGTTTTGTCCTATAACTGTTTTAATTTTGAATTTGCGATAATTCTTCTTATCTGGTTTAGCGTCTGTAAATCGAACCATGCCTGCGACTATATGTTCTTGTCCTAGGTTGGAAATGTCAAAGCATTCAATTACCCGTGGTAGTTTAGGTAAGCATAGAATTTTTTGTAGGTCAACTAGGACATTGTTGCCTGTCAAGCTGGCTTGTAAGTTTTTCTCAGCTAACTGGACTAGATCTAGTTTGTTTCCTCTTTTAGGTGCGGTTAACATTACGGGTGATAATTTTTTTGCGTGTAGAAATTCTTCTAATGCTTTTTTTTCCTCTGTATCTTGCCAGCAGGGCTTGTTGAGTAAAATTTCTCGTGGGATTTGATTAACTGCATAGAAGGCTTTTAAAAATTCTTGTTCTACCATAGGTTGCCTATCAACAGTAAATTCTTTTTTGCCCAGCAGCACTCCTTTGTGTAGTCCCATTTGTATGACGTGAATTTTATCTCCCTCTTGACAGAAAACCATAATGTCTTGGTCAAATCGTTTTTCATTGTCTACTATTTGTCTCTGTGTTAAAAGTCGTATAGAGGCAATTTGATCTCGTAACTCCATGGCGCGTTCAAACTTTTGGTCTACAGCTGCCTGCTGCATTTGAGTTTCTAATTCCTGCATAGTTGCGTCAAATTTTCCTTCTAAAAATATTTTAGCATTTTTTACTTGCTCATCGTATTGTTCTTTGGTGATTTTTTTAACGCACGGTGCGGTACAGTTGCCTATGTGATAATTTAAGCAAGCCCGTTTATGCATAGTTTTACAGGTGCGTAGTTTGAAAACTTTGGTTACTAATCTTTGTAGGTCTTGTCTAGTGTAGCCCTCAGTGTATGGTCCAAATGATTCTAGTTTAGGTGAAACCTTGCGGCTGGTTAAAATTCTAGGGTAATTTTCCCGTGTTAAGGATATGTATGCATAAGTTTTGGAGTCTTTTAGGTTTATGTTGTATTTTGGTGTGTGTTGTTTGATTAATTTGTTTTCCAACAGTAATGCTTCAACTTCATTGTTAACTATTATGAAGTCAATGTTACGAATTTTTGAAACTAGTTGGCGTGTTTTTGGTGGGTGGTCAATGTTGGCAAAATAGCTTTTAACGCGTGAACGTAGATTTTTAGCTTTACCTACGTAGAGTATTTCTTTTTCATCGTTTTTGAAGAGGTACACTCCTGGGTTAACTGGAACTTCTATAGCTTTGAATTCTTTGGGGTCATTTAGGTGTATCATGCAGTTTGCTTCTATAGTAAATCTGCGTTTTGTTGGTTAAGTATTTTTTCCAAAAACTGTCCCGTGTATGAGCCCGGTGTTTTTGCAACAGTTTCAGGTGTGCCTTCTGCTATTATTTTTCCACCTGCACCTCCGCCTTCGGGTCCAAGGTCTAATATGTAGTCACAGCTTTTTATGACATCTAAATTGTGTTCGATTATGTAGACTGTGTTCCCGTTGTCTACAAGACGGTTTAAAACACGGATGAGGCGTTTTGTGTCATCAAAATGTAGGCCAGTGGTAGGTTCGTCAAGCATATAGACGACGTGTCCTTGCTTGTTTTTGCTAAGCTCTCGGGTGATTTTAATGCGCTGACTCTCTCCACCTGATAAAGTAGTTGAGCTCTGTCCTAGTTTAATATAGCCTAAGCCTACGTCATCTAAGGTTTTGAGTCTACGGGCTATGTTTGGAGTGTTTTCAAAGAATTTTAATGCTTCCTCTACTGTCATGTCTAAGACTTCGGCAATGTTTTTGCCTTTGTAGTGTACTGCCAAGGTTTCCTTATTGTAACGTTTGCCTTTACATTCACTGCATTGAACGTAAACGTCTGGTAAAAAATTCATTTCGATGCGTATTACGCCATCCCCTTGACAATTTTCACATCGGCCACCTTTAACGTTGAAGCTAAATCGGCCCTCTTTATAGCCGCGTGTTTTAGCTTCCTTAGTTGCAGCAAAAATTTTGCGAATTTCATCAAAGAGTTTAGTATATGTAGCCGGGTTGCTTCTTGGAGTGCGTCCAATAGGGTCTTGATCTATAACAATAACATTACGTATAACCTGTGGAATTTGTATGCTTTGGTGTTTGCCAATTTTATCGACTTGTTCTCCAAACATTTTACGTAACTGGGGAATTACCGTAAGATTCATTAAGGTACTTTTGCCTGAGCCAGATACGCCCGTGATGCCACATAAAACGCCTAATGGTAATTGTACGCTAAGGTTTTTGAGGTTATTTTCTGTCATGCCTTTAACATCAATAGAGCCTATAGATGCTCTACGTTTTTTTGGGACATCAATTTTTAATTCGCCTGCCAAATATTTGCCTGTTAGGCTATGTTTGTTTTGCATAACCTCCCCGGGAGTGCCCTCAGCTACGATAAAGCCGCCGTGAACTCCTGCTCCTGGACCCATATCAACAAGATGATCTGCGCTACGCATGGTTTCCTCATCATGCTCTACTACAACAAGAGTGTTGCCCAAATCCCTTAGACGATGCAGCGTATTGATTAATTTAGTGTTATCTCTTTGATGAAGACCAATACTTGGCTCATCTAAAATGTATAAAACCCCTACAAGATTGCTGCCAATTTGTGTAGCTAACCTTATTCTCTGAGCCTCTCCCCCTGATAATGTTTTAGCTGCCCGCGACAGCGAAAGATATCCTAATCCTACATTAACTAAAAAGCCCAGGCGAGAATTGATTTCTTTTAACACTTGTTTAGCAATGACCATTTCTTTCTCGCCAAGTTTTTGTGGCAAGTTTTGGAAAAAATCACATGCTTTCTCAATAGACAAGTCCGTTACGTCTATTATGCTTTGGTCTTGAATTTGAACTGATAGCACCATAGGTTGTAAACGTTTGCCATGACAACTGTTACAGGGTCTAGCGGTCATAAATTTTTCTATATCCTCTTTACGCCAATTACTCTCTGTTTGACGATAAAGACGCATAGTTTGCGGAATTATTCCCTCCCAGCCCTCTTTCATTGACATGTTTGCGCCATTTGACCAGTTGCCCTTTATTGGCTCTTGATCTCCGTATAGTAGCACTTGACGTTGTTTTTCAGTAAATTCTTTAAGAGGTGTAAAAACGTCAAAGCCATGTTTTTTACCTACCGCTGCTAGTTGTTGTACACGCCATGATAGATCCATTTTACCATAAACCGTTAATGCACCATCCATAATTGACAAGTTTTCATCTGGAATAATCTTGTCTGCTGTTACCTCTGTAATTTCTCCTAAACCATGACATGTTGGACAGGCTCCCCAGGGCGAGTTAAAGCTAAACATGCGTGGCTCCAAGCTTTCAAACATAATCTCAGGATGATTAGGGCATGCACCAAAGGTGCTAAATGTTGTTGCACCCTCAAAGCTCTCTAACTCTTTTTTCTTGCTAGCTAAGGCGTCTTCGGCGTTAATTATAATCATGGTGCCTTTCCCCGTTTTCAAAGCGCCCTCAACAGCCTCAGCAATTCTAGAATGTTCCTCCTCACATATAGTAACGGTATCTATAAGTACTTCTATCCAATGTTTTTCATAACGGACCAGTTTTACTTCTTCTTTTACCGTTTCTGTTTCGTAAATCTTTTGATCTACACGAATTTTTGTGTAACCCTCTTTTTTTAAGTCTTCAAACACTTGCTCATGGGTACCCTTCATTCCTCTTATAACGGGGGCAAGAAACATTAATGTTCTATCTTTCTCTTGCATAATTAAACGTGTAATGTTTTCTGGACTCTGAGGATGAATACTGCTACCACATTTAGGACAATGATGCGTTCCAATACGTGCAAAAAGCAAACGCAAATAATCATAAATTTCCGTAACGGTACCTACGGTACTGCGAGGATTTTTACTAGTACTTTTTTGTTCAATACTAATTGCCGGAGATAAACCATCAATTGAGTCTACATCCGGTTTATCCATTAGACCTAAAAATTGTCGCGCATACGCACTTAAGCTTTCAACATAACGTCTTTGACCTTCAGCATATATAGTGTCAAATGCAAGAGTAGACTTACCTGAACCTGATAGGCCCGTTACCACTATCAATTTGTTTCGAGGTAACTCTAAGTCAATATTTTTCAAATTATGCTCTCTTGCACCTTTAACAGAAATAGAATCTCTCATACGCTCTACCTAAACTTTAAGCCCAAACTCGCCTCTGACATTTCAACTTTATTGTATTAATCTGTGTTTTTCTTAACTTTATGTACCTGTTTTTGCTTTTCCTCTAAATCTCTATTTAAAGTGTTCATAGCATCACGCAGTTCAATAGCTTTCTCAAAATCCAATTTTTGAGCAGCTTCACGCATTTTAGCATCCAACTCTATTATTTGACGTTCAATATCCGATTTAGTTAAATGTTTACTACCCTTAATTACACCCTCTTTTTCAGAGACCTTCTTTACAATAGTTTGCGGTGTTATCCCATGCGCTTGATTATAACGTTGCTGAAATTTGCGACGATAAATAGTAATCTCCATAGCCCGCCTAATGCTCTGCGTTATAACATCCGCATAGAGGATAACTCTGCCATTTTGATTTCTAGCCGCTCGACCAATAGTTTGAATTAAACTACGTTCATCTCGCAGAAAACCTTCTTTATCAGCGTCTAAAATAAATATAGTTGCAACCTCTGGAATATCTAAGCCTTCCCGCAGCAAATTAATACCTACAAGTATGTCAAAATCACCTATCCGCAACTGCCGTATTAACTCAATGCGATCTAAACTATCAATTTCACTATGCATGTAACGCACTCGAAAACCCTCTTTAACTAGGTAATCCGCCAAATCCTCAGCCATACGTTTTGTTAACGTGGTCACTAAAACACGATTCCCCTGATCAATAGTTTTTTTAGCCTCCTGCATTAAATGCTTCATTTGCCCCTCAATAGGCTGCACCTCAATTTCAGGATCAAGAAGCCCTGTGGGCCGTGTAATTAACTCTACAGCCGTTCCACTTTTTTGCAACTCATATGCCGCAGGTGTTGCAGACACAAACAGTGTCCTATGCATTTTTCGTTCAAACTCTTCAAATTTAAGTGGACGATTATCCAACGCACTTGGAAGACGAAAACCAAAATCCACAAGATTTTTTTTACGTGAATAATCACCGTTATACATAGCATGCGCCTGAGGAATAGTTTGATGACTCTCATCAATAATTAACAGATAATCCTTTGGAAAATAATCCATTAAAGTAAACGGCGGCTCCCCCTCAACGCGCCCATCAAAATGTCGACTATAATTCTCAATCCCTGTACAGAAACCTAACTCGTTTATCATTTCTAAATCATAATTAACCCGCTGCTTAAGCCGCTGCGCCTCTAAAGGAGGCAAACCCTGCAGACGCTCCTCTAACTCTTGACGAATTAACGCTAAGGCCCGTTCATGCTTCTCTTGAGGCACCACATATTGTCTAGCTGGATAAATCGTAATACGATCAATTGAAACTTTAACATCCCCCGTTATAGCGTTAACTTCTTTGATTTTCTTTACCCTATTTCCCTCAAACTCGACACGTATTATGTCTTTTTCATAAGCAGGCACAATATCTACAACATCCCCCCGAACACGAAAACGCCCCGCCTCCAAAAAAGTATCATCACGCTCATACTGCATATCTACAAGACTACCAATTAACCCCTGCCTGCTAAGCTCTTTACTAACTTGTAAATCTACAGCTAAACTTTTAAAATCCTCAGGATTACCCAAACTGTAAATACAACTGATACTAGCAACAATAATAGTATCATTACGACTAACTAAACTAGACACTGCATGCATACGCATCTTTTCTATCTGATCATTAACTGTTGAATCCTTCTCAATATACATATCCTGCGCAGGCAAATACGACTCAGGCTGATAATAATCATAAAAACTAATAAAATACTCCACACGATTATTTGGAAAAAACTCTTTCAACTCCGCATAAAGCTGCGCCGCCAAAATCTTGTTATGAGCAATAATAAGCGTCGGCCTCTGAAGACGACTAATAATATTTGCCATAACAAAAGTTTTCCCACTCCCCGTAATACCCAAAAGAGTCTGCTTCTCTTTACTCTTATAATTCTCTAATAACTTTCCAATGGCCTCTTCCTGACCCGGAGACATTTTAAACGGTGAAACCAACTCAAATTGCATACTTTACGCCTAAACAACAATAAAAATTAACAAGCCACCCAGTTATTATATCTTATTTCCTGTAAAACATTTTTCCCACAGATCCTGCAACGTCTCTGCCTGTTTGTTTCCACTGTAAAAATCGTATTATCTTAGATATTCCAAAGTAGTTGGTCACTTGATAAAAACTCTCAAGAAATTGCTTGCAGCTGTGGCTGAAACCGTTTGAGAAGTGCTACCACAAGAGCCACAATAACAACTATAAAAACAATTATAACTCCCAACAAAAGTTTGATTGAAACCATAAACTCATTTGATTGCGGATAATCTGTTTGATTACCACCCAAAGTTATCGTTGAGTTTTCTGGTAATGTCACTGCTTGTGAAGACGATGACGATGAAGAACCATAAGTTACAGTGATCGTTCGTGTTTTACTCCAATCACTTGTTACCCCCTCAAAAAACTCGCCTATGTACCATTCGTTACCCGGTGTGGGCCTTCGTACATATCTTCCATGTAAAGCTTCTACTTGAATATCAATTTGTGCTCCATCAGGATAAATTTCCGTATACCAACCATGTTTAGTGGGCAGCTCTATTACTGTGTATTTGCCATCAGACTGATAGGTAAACCCTGCTTCTGCTCCGTTGTAACCATGTGTTATTCTCCATTCTTGCTCAAAGTGTCCTTTGGCACGAACACTATACATCAAGTCAGGATAGTTTTGGTTTTTAATTGTTATTTCTACAACTTTGTTTTCTACTTGATAACCTGGTTGTGTTATGGTTACTCCTGTATATGGATCAGTAGTTTGGATTGGAGCCATGATATAGGGTTTATCTACAAGTTTTAGTGTAAACTCTGGAACCGCTGGCTTAGCCTCTGCTTGTACATCCATAGATTTAGCTGTTAACACAATTAAACTTGACAACATCATAAAAACGAAAAATAACACCCACGTCTTATTCATAGCACTCATGTTCAACACCTATTAAACATCTAGTTAATAGTCAAATAAAAAAGTTATTCCAAAAAGAAATAGCAACAAAATTTTTTCAAGATAGCAGTAAACCATTAGACCTTAAATATTTTGAGAAATTCACTTTTTAGAGCTTTACAGGTAAGCTTTGGACATAAGTGTTGTGAGTTGTAGATGGAACTTCTTATTTTTAGTCACGTCAATTGCATGAGTTTTTTTGATGTGGCGAACTAGCTTTGAGGTTTTTTGGAAAAACTATTTTACTATATTGACAGGATTTGCTCGAGATATTTTG
>WQSY01000094.1 GCA_009787585.1 Candidatus Bathycorpusculum sp.
TCCGCTCCACTTGAAGAACTTTCTGCAGTGATTGATGAGCCAGTTGTGGAAGTAGCAATACCTGTTACTGAAGCTCCAGTGTTTGATGAGCCAGTTATGGAATCAGCTCTGTTTGAGGAAACTCCAGCTGCAGTTGAAGAGTCCGTAATGGAATCCCCTATATTTGAAGAAGCTCTATTTGTTGAAGAAACAGAACAAATTTCTTCAGCCGACATAAATGACGTAGTAGCTGAGTCAACAATTGACATGGCATCAACAGAGTCAGTCTTTTTAGATGATGCAGCCATAATTGAAGAACCAGTGCTGGACTATGCATCCGTAGCAGTGGAGGAAACTCTAATTGAATCTGCTCCAATAATTGAAACTCCACTTGAAAATACAGTTGCCGAAATAGATACAGAAGATATAGTTGCAGACGTTCCACTACAAGTTTTCGAGGTAACAGAACAAGCTCCAGTTGAGCAAACGCTTGAAAAAGTTATGGAACAATTATCTTCCCCAGTAGTTGAAGCCTTAACAGTAGAGGAGCTGACACATGACAGCCACCCTTCCATAGCGCCTCATCAGGCGCCTTCCGAAATCATAACCGAAGCAGTAAGCGACGGGCAAATCGACGAAAGCGGCGAAGACACAACTGAGTAAAATATTCTCTTCTTTTCTTTTCTTTTTATTTGTTTATTTAAAAACTGTTTTTGTTAGTAAATCAGAGTTTTATTGTGTTTGAGTGAAAACTTGTTTTGTAAAATTTGTGTAAATGTTAATTAACCCTTTTAATGAAACATTATCTATGCCTAAGTCTAAACCTAAAGCGCAATCTAAAGTTAAGTCTCAAATAAAAACAAAACAAAAAACGCCGCTTAGCACTCCTGGGATAACTACAAAAAAATGGTACTGGGTAATGCTAACAGTTGTTATGGTTGCTGTTTTCTCCGTTGTAGGTTATATAAGTAATCTTGATTTGATAGAGATAGCTGTTTTAATGTTTGTAATAGCCATTTTAATTGGTCTTATTGGATATGTTAGAATTACCCCCTCTAATTTACCTGCGACTAAACGGGCTACTTTTCTATTTGTAGGCGCTTCCGTTATAGGCTTTGGTATATGGGCTGCTATTATGTTAGTTGCAATTAACACAGAGCTTATTGCAAGCATATTTAGTAACCCCTTCTTTGTTATCCCTAGTTTTATAATATTTCTAATTGTTGGGGCATTCATAGGTGAGTTACTTGGCAAAAACCGTCGTGTACAGGCTTTGTTATTTAAAACGGAGAGCAACCCTAAAAGTTAGTTACTTTATTTTTCTCTTTTTTCCAGAACCTTTAAGAACCAACTGTTTAGCATATTTTCTAACAAATATAGGCAACATGGATGCGATCTGTATTGAAATTTGGTATAATGACTCGAAATCCCGAAGCGTGGAGCAGTACTCAAGTACGAGAAGCCTTAACTCAACGTGGCATATCATATGAATGTTTTACTTTTCCAAAAATTGTTGCCCGATTAGCATACAAACCCTACTTTAAAATAAATAGCACCAATATACTTGAAGACTTTGATGCATTGATAATTCGTCCAATTGGTCGCGGCTCACTTGAAGAACTCGTTTTTCGTATGGATATGCTCTACAAGCTTGAACGCAAAGGTCTATACATGGTAAACCCGCCAAATGCTATTGAGCATTGTGTTGATAAATATGACATTTTAGCCCTGCTCGAAGACTCTAATGTTCCTGTACCTCGTACTTTAGCTACTGAAAGTGTAAATGAGGCCATAGCGGCCTTTAACGAGCTTGGCGGCGATATAGTAGTTAAACCCGTTTTTGGTTCACGCGGTCAGGGTGTAACACGTATAAATGATATAGACGTCGCTGACACTATTTTCAAAGCAATAGCCTTCCATCATGGAGTTATTTACATGCAGGAATTTGTACAACACGGCTTTTCAGATATTCGCGCTTTTGTTATAGGCGATAGAGTTGTTGCCTCTATGCGTCGCATAGCCACTAGTTGGAAAACAAATTATAGTCGAGGCGCTAGGCCTGCTCCTGAAAAAATAAGTAAAGAATTTGAAGATTTGGCTATAAAAGCGGCAAAAGCAGTTGGCTGCAAAATTGCTGGTATAGATATTTTAGAAAGCTCCAATGGACCTCGTATTGTTGATGTTAACAGCCAACCCGGCTGGAAAGGCCTGCAAATGGTTACTAGTATAAATATCGCAGAAGAAATAGTTAATTTTGTATTAAAAGAACTTAGACAATAACTTTTTGTTCTTTAAACGTAAAGAGTTTTGCGTATGCATCTTTTGCTATGGTTGGAAAAACTTTTTCTTTCCCGGCTTTTAATAAAATTCTATCTTTCTTCTCTGTAAATTCACCAATAAAGTATGCGCAGAGTCCTGTAGACTCTAAAACCTTAGCTGCTTTCTGTTTTAAACGTGGCGAAATAGCAGCTAGAATTGTACCCGTGGAGGATAACGCTAATATTTGATCATCGTTAAGACAAAAATGTTCTTTTAATGCTGTAATTTCTTTTGGAAATGGAATATTTTCCAAGTTTACTTTAATGCCAAGATTTGTGGCTTCTGATAATTCATTAAGAGCAGTTACTAATCCCCCCTCCGTTGCATCATGCATTGCATTAACACATTCTGCCTGAGCTAACTGTTGGGCCTCCTTTACACAGCTTTGCATTTTCACGCTGCTTGCAAGTTCTCGAACACTCTTTGCTCCAAAAAGCTCTGTTGCCGTTTTTGGATGTGTCCATGCAAAATTTGTTAAAGTTTCAATACCGACAGGTTTAGTACACATTATCAAATCACCTGGTTTAACGTTTTTTGGTGTTATCAGCCTGTTTGGCTTGACAGTTCCATAAACTGTGCAGACCCCTAGCAAATCTTTAACGCTATCATACATGCCTGTGTGTCCTCTAACAATAGCTATATCGTGCTCATCTGCGGCAGCGCACGTTTGTTTCATAATGTCCTGGAAAATATTGGGGCTAATTGTTTTTGGTCCAAGTAGATTAATGGTGCAAAATCTAGGTTTAGCTCCAAAAAGAGACAGATCAGATGCGGCGTAATTAATCAAGAGCCAGCCAAACCATTCTAAGGGAACACCTGTGCAGGGATCCGTTGAAACTACTAGTAACTGATCACCCAAACGATGAACCCCTGCATCATAACCTATCATTGGTGGCACAATTACCTGATCATCTGCTTTAATGCAGTTTAAGAGTTTTTGTAATTGTTGATTATCCAATTTGCCCATAATCTCTAATTCCCATGCGGCGTATTAATATGAGACTACCTTTTAGGAGAATTAATGCTAAACAAATTAGTAAAAATTCAACAAACAAGTAGCTACCATTATAGATCGTTGAGTAAATCCATGGGTTTACTCCAACGGGGACAAATTCAGCAAAAAAGACGGCTCCTGAAATCAAGTGCATACTAAATCTTCCAGTAACTGCTACTATAGCTCCTATAATTGGGTTGCTTTTAAAAAAGCCTGCTAAGCCCAGACAGCCATATGCTAAGGGGTAATCTAGTAGAACTTGTGTTGGATAGTATATCTCTGGTGAAATTGCTAGTTGAACAAGACCATAGATAACTCCTGCGAAAATGCCGATTTTTGGTCCTCGACGTTGTGCTAGTAACAGTAAGGGCAGCATTGAGAGCAACGTGATTGAGCCGCCTTGAGGCATTTTCCAAATTGGATAAATGCTCAATGCCGTGGAAAGTGCAGTAAATATGGCAACTTCAGCTAAAATTGTGGGATCTTTATAACTATTTTTTTTAGGTTTATTTTGGTTTATAGTACTCACTTATTGTTTCCCTCCGCCAGTATTACCTGGTTCAGGTTCATTGGGTCGGCAACCATTAAGTTGCCCTCTCAGCTGAGTCATTACCCCAGCTCCCCGACCTATTTTAAACAGAAATATTGGGTTCTCTTATTTAGATTTTTACTCTCAACTTTTGTGTGGCAGTGTTATTTGTCAAATTTTATTTCTAAACTTTTTTATGACATCTTCGTGTAGTTAGTAAAAATTTGTTTTGCGATGTTGTTGATGATGGTTAATTGTGTATCAGTGTAGTATATAAAATATGTGCGTTAACCTGTCGAGATTGCTTCTTTAAGCCTGATTAGTGATAAAAATGGTAACTATTTATCCGGTATGTAACCAAAAAGTGTACCCGAATTATAAACAAAGTTAACCTGTTACTTGACAATCTTTGCAGTATCGTTTTTCAATGTTTGACAACTCTACAATGAACTTTATATTATATGTGTAAAATAAGATGTATAAATGATAATTATTTATTGTCCAAGTAAAACTGAAATAGTTTTTGTTCTACCTGTGTACCCTATCATAACTGTGCCATAAAAAATGAGTCATCTATAACCTCAACTCCGCGAAATAGGGTATATGTTTTCACATATGTCTGTTTTTCTGTCTCTTTTATGCTTATAAAGCGTTTAAAACCGTTATGGGATATGGATAACATATCACCTATATGGATTATTTTGCATATCCTCTAGAATAGTTTGAAATGCGTTTATAGGTATGAAAAATGTCGTAAATTAAACGTAAATAAGAAGCATGTTCCCTATTTGACAGAGTTGAGGCTATAAAAAACGTGTAAACACCATTGTTGAACCTTTTTCCTTATCCTTAAGAGCCATCATCAGTGCATAACGCTCTCCAGAGTAATTATGTGATCATGTACATATTTTTACATTTGACTGTGCTCTAGACCATGCACTATGAAAAGTTGTTTATTGTGTTACAGAGTGATACCAGCTGATTATGTATTCAGGTAGTATTAGACCACGTTGTGCTATACGTTCGGCTAGTTTTACTGGTAGCGGACTTAGGACAAAGGCGGCGCGTGTGTAGAAACGTCGTGGAGTGCTTGGTTTTACTTCTTCATCTAAAATAATTTTAAGGTCTGCTTTCTTTGCTAGAGTAGAGTTTTTGTTTCCTGTAATTGCAAACACGGTGCCTGAGAATTTTTTGAGCACATCTGCCCATAAAATAACGGGTCGAGTTTCACCGCTATATGAAATGAGAATTTCTAGATCCCCTGCTCTTGGGTGAGGTGTGTTTACGCCTCGTGTAATATAGACATTATCTCCAAAAAAGCTTTTTATGTGGAATAAACGTACGCCTGTCATTTTGGCTATTTCATTTCCTGTTCCTCTTCCTCCTAAAAATATGTTTGTACGTTTCTCCATTAGGTCAACAAGTTGATTATACGTTTCACTGTTAATATTTGAGTCTATCATTTCGCCTATTTTTTGAAATTCTTCATTACATAGGCTGTAAATATCGTCAACTTCTAAGTTACGCGAGATGGTCTCAATCATGCTGTTTAATAGTTGAAGTGTTCCCAGTTCGAAAATGTCTCCCATCATGCCTGTTTCACTGTACTCAGCCGATGGTTTAGATTTTCCTCGTCCTCTAAAAAGAACGGTTGTGCCGTATTTGTTTGTAATATCTGCCATTGGCGAATTATATGTTGACGTAAGTAGACCCATGGAGAACTTTGTTGATTTTGTTTCTTCAATATATTTGGCAAGGTCTTGTGCCATAACTAGGGGGTCATCACTATAGCCGCTTCCAGAATTCATTAAAAGTAAAATTTTTTTGTAGCGTCTCTCTAGGTCAAAGGCGGCGTCATGCATGTTGTGTCCTGGAAAGCCTGGGTCATCGGGTGTTAAAACTACTTTATTTCTCCATCCAGCTTGGCTGAGCGCTATTTGGCTGAGAGCTGCGTTTAAAGAGTACAATGAGCGACCTGAGCCTCCGCAGATGACACAGTCTGCTGCTTTTATATCTTCAAAAAGCTTGGCAAGCTCTTTGCGTTTTATACTCATAATGTTTTCTTGAATTTTGTTAACGTATCCGATACTGCTAATTTTGCTCTTGATAACCACGGCACCCTCAGTCAGATGTATAATTTACTTATATTATCCTTATGCTTGTAAAATCTAAAACGGTATCTGGCTTTAAAGAAAAGTTCTTACAGTTACTGTTTGACGAAGAGCATTGCTTATATTACCTTATATCTTATTAGCCATTGTGTAAGGTACATCCAATGGTTGTCATATCTAACGTAACTGAAAAACCTAAACTTAATAATCCAGTTCTAATTGAAGGTTTACCTGGTATTGGGTATGTAGCTAGTATTGTCTCTTTACATTTAATTAATGAAATGAAAGCCACACGGTTTGCCCAACTAGTTTCCTCTAGTTTTCATGATTTTGCTGTAACTACACAAGACGGCGGTGTGTACTCTCCTATAAATGAGCTTTACTATGTTAAACGTGAAGACGGTAATAGAGATCTAATTATTTGGTATGGAAACACTCAAGCCTTATCCATTCCTGGTCAATATGAGCTATGTGGTAAAACACTTAAATTTGTACAGCAAGAGTTAGGCTGTAATTATGTTATATCTATCGGTGGTTTTAAAAAAGGTGAAGCCACATCTGTGCCTACTATTTATAGTACCGCAACAGATCTTGACACAATGAAAACTGTTTTAAATCTTGGCACTAAAGTGATGGTTGGAAACGTTTTTGGCATCGCAGGTATAAGTATTGGTCTTGCTAAATTATACAACATGAAAGGATTCTCCCTACTTGTTGACACTTTAGGCATAGCCCCTGACGTAAACGCTGCACGACATGCTTTACTTACTCTGTCTAAATTTTTAAACTTTAACGTTGACCTTGCAAGCATTGAGCAAACAGGTAAAGAAATTAATCATTCCCTTGAACTGCTTGGATTAATTAGTCGCATTTCAGAAGAAAAGAAGAAAGAGGAGCAGCAGTTACGCTGGTTCATCTAAGCTAAGCCTTTGTTTCTTTAATAAATAATTCGTAAACCTTTTGCACTCGCTCGGCTGCTGGCCCGGAACCTTCCGTGACACCATGATCAGTTACTTTCACTTTATCCATTACCCAAATGAATCCTTGATCCTCAAAGAGTTTGACCATTCTTGGAAACACTTTCTCTAAACGCTGTGAAAGCGCTTTAAAATCAAAAGCTTTCTCTGCTGTGGAAATCTGTGTAACAGTGCTCCCGTTAAGAAATAACCGATTCACTGTTCCACCATTTTCTTCCTTTGCATCTGATAGTACTAAACTTAGATTATCTGGGTTAATGCCGATTAGAGTGCCTGTGAAACTTTTACCGTTAATAGTTGTCACTGAAACGATTTTCTCTGCTAACGCTGCAACTTCTGTAAAATATTTTCTTTGTGCGACAGACACACTTTATCTCTCCATTAACCTACAAAATTACATATCAACTATTTATATTTAAGCAACAACAAACCCCAATCAAACCAAAATATTAACATAAACACGACAAAACAAACATCATACTTTACTGCAACAACTTGTTGTTAACACCCCTAAAAATAACAAAGCAGATCCATACTAAAATTTTAAAATAACATGTAGGCTAACATTAATATTAATAGTCACGCTAAAATGACTACATGATTACAATGACCAACGTTGAAAAAGCAGACAAAAACAGTGTTGAGCAAAAAATTACCTATTTACCCTGCGGCTGCATATATCAAGACGCCGGCTGGATGTTAACGCGAGTAAATGAATGCAAATACCACAACCATAGAAGAACAACAAAAAGACCCTACAGACCCAAAGCCGAATGCGTTAAACCATAACAACAAATTAACCATAGCTGTAGAGCAAAAAATTATTGTTTTAGCCAATGTCATTAACTTAACGAAAAGGGCAAATTGCTTTTGACGAGTTTAGCCACTTCTTTTTCACACCAAAGTAATTTCAAAATATTACAATAAAACATTG
>WQSY01000095.1 GCA_009787585.1 Candidatus Bathycorpusculum sp.
ATTTGGCTGCTGGTAAAAAAACTCAACCCAAATAAAAACAAACAAACAAAAATAAAAAGAGGGAAAAAAATGACAAACAAAAAAATCATCCGAGTATTTGGTTGCTGGTAAAAAAACTCAACCCAAATAAAAACAAACAAACAAAAATAAAAAGAGGGAAAAAAATGACAAACAAAAAAATCATCCGAGTATTTGGCTGCTGGTAAAAAAACTCAATAATCAAAAGAGGAAGAAACCTCAGAGAGAAGCAGCATGTCCTGAGCTACTCTGCTTTTCTCAATTGTAGACCAATAAAGTTTTTGACTTCTAACTATTTGTGCATTAATTTTATGTTTAAGCATACACACAGCCTCAGATTCTAAAACCAGTTTAGCAATTTTTTTAATTACTGTTTTTGAAGTTCCCACTTGCCCAACAAGCTCTTTTAGAACAACTTTTATTTTTTCATCCTGAAGAGCGTAAATCATTGGAAGAGGAGGACACTCGAATTTTACGCGATGCTCCAACTCGGAAGCGTCAAACATGTCACAAAACTCATCATGCAATGTTCCAAGCATACCAATGGTTCGACCAAAACTCATAAGAGCCTTTAACATTTCATCATTAGCCTGTCCAATTATTCCGCCAATTCTACATTGCAGCTCAGCAAAAACACCCTTTAAATACATAGTTTCAAAATACTCATCAGGTTCAATCACTGCTTTTTTACTAAATTGAACATCTAACGCTTCAGCAGCACTAAGCTCAAAAAGAGCCTTATGCACTGATGTAGAAATTTCTTGACTTTGCTTAAGTGAAAAAGCCTCACATGCTTTATGAAGCAATGTGTGTCCTTGAATTAATAGAGCATCACCTGCAAGAAGAGCCACCTCTGATCCAAAATTGCCATAAACCGTTTTTTTAGCATATTTAACCTTGGATTGATCAATTATGTCATCATGGATATCAGCTGAGAAGGCAATAAGGGATACAGCAACAGCTGTCGAGTCAAATTCACCGTTACCGGAATTACCCGTTGCTGCCTCATAAGCAAATGATGTTAAAGCGGGAAAAAGAGGCTTAACTAAAGGCAAATTAACTTTAACATAATGCTTTAAAGCAGAATCTAGAACACCGTTATTATCATATGTGGTGTTTAAAATTTCTTGTCTAGCTTTCTCCATAATGGAGCTGCCACGTCGTTTAATCAGCTCTACTACCGCGTCTTGAGGGGCTAATTGGCTCATATGTAGTATTATTAGTCAGTCAAATATATTGTTTAGGCTATCAGCAACATAAAACAGAGCAAAAGTCTTAATAGTACAGGTCTTACTCAACAGTTATGAGCCAAACAACAACAACCCAGATTGAGGAAAAATGGTTAGCCAAATGGGAAACCGCCCACATATTTGAAGCAGACCCAGATCCTGTTAAACAAAAAATTATGGTAACCTTTCCTTTTCCATACATGAACGGTCCCCTCCACGTAGGACACGCCTTTTCTGCCTCCAGAGTTGATGCATACGCCAGATTCAAACGCATGCAAGGCTACAATGTACTTTGGCCTTGGGCATGGCACTGGACCGGACAGCCCCTGTTGGGCGCTAGTCAGCGTATAGCAAAAGGCGACCAACCCTATATACGAGTACTACGTGAAGTAGACGGTGTTCCAGAGGAACATTTACAGAAATTTGTTGACCCAAAATATATGGCTCAATATTACACAAATGAGGGTAAAATTGCTGCCAAACGTATAGGTTTTTCAGTAGATTGGCGTCGAGAATTCACCACAGTATGGCCTACATTTCAAAAATTTATAGAGTGGCAATACAAAAATCTAAAAGATCAGGGCTATGTCACTCAGGGCACTCATCCAGTAGTTTGGTGTCCAAAAGATCAAAGCCCTACAGGTGACCATGACCGCCAAAGCGGCGAGGGAGTAACGCCGGAAGAGTATACCCTAATTAAATACAAACTAGACAATAACACAGTTTTGCCGGCAGCCACATTTCGCCCTGAAACCATATATGGCATAACAAATATTTGGATAAACCCAGACGCCACATACGTAGAAGCTAAAATAAACAATAACAATGAGAACTGGATAATTAGTCAAGAAGCTGCAGAAAAACTAGAAGAACAAGAAAAAAGCATTACAATAAAACGCGTCTTTAAAGGCAGAGAACTATTAGGTAAAAATTTTGAAAATCCCTTAACTCATGACAAATTTCCAATATTACCAGGCTGGTTTGTCGACCCCAAAACTGCAACGGGAATTGTCTACAGTGTCCCAGCCCATGCCCCCTTTGACTGGTTAGCACTAAAAGACCTCCAGCAAAAACCAGAAATTCTGCAGGAATTGGGTATTGACCCCCAAATAGTTCAGCAAATTAAACCCATTTCTATTATTAAAGTAGACGGATTTGGCGAATATCCTGCGGTAGAAATTGTAGAACAAATGGGTATAAAAGATCAACATGACTCTAAAGCAGATCAAGCTACAAAAGAGTTATACAAAAAAGAATTTCACAACGGAAAACTCAAAGTCAACTGCGGTCCATACGCGGGCAAATCAATACGCGGAGTTAAAGATCAATTAATTATAGACTTTAAAAAACTAGACATAGCCGATACCATGTATGACTTACCTGAGCAGGTAATATGCCGCTGTATGACTCATTGTGTAGTAAAAATTCTCTCAGACCAATGGTTTTTAAACTATTCCAATCCACAATGGAAAGAAAAAGCAAAAGAAGTCATTGCTCAGATGAAAATTTATCCCGAAACAGTACGCACCGATTTCTATGCTAAAATAGATTGGCTAAAAGAGTGGGCATGTGCTAGAACGACAGGTTTTGGCACCCCAGTACCTTGGAGCGAGGGCTGGATAATTGAAACTTTAAGCGACTCTACAATGTATATGGCATTTTACACTATAAACAAACACATTAACCAAAATAACATACCTCCACAAGCACTCACCCCAGAGGTTTTCGACTATATATACCATGGCAAAGGTGATAAAATACAAATCAGCAAAACAACAAACATTACCATAGAGCTATTAGAGGCTATGCACGAAGAGTTTCTATACTGGTACCCCTTTGATCTGCGGAATTCTGCAAAAGAACTAGTTCCAAATCATCTCTCCTTTTGTATATTCCACCACGCCGCTCTTTTCCCGCCTCAGCATTGGCCAAAGGGCATAGGCGTAAATGGTATGCTAATGGTTGAGGGCCAGGGCATGCATAAGAGTAAGGGCAATTTTATTACGTTAAAAGGTGCTATTGATAAATACGGAGCGGACGCCACAAGATGTGGTCTAATGTTAGGCGCAGAAGGCATGGATGATCCCGACTGGCGTGCAGACAATGTAGAGGAGTTAAAAAACAAGTTTGAAGCTCTTACAAACTTTGTAAGCAACATTTTTATGGATAGCAGGCAGTCTGAAAATACTTTTTTGGAGCGTTGGCTGCAAAACAGGCTGCAATATCGTATTTTGGAAGTTACTGAAAGTTTGCAGGAATTGAAAACTCGTACAGCACTTCAAATAGCACTTTTTGAAGTTTGGAATGATTTACGATGGTATAAACAAAGAAAGGGTAGCAATGTTAACACTGTGGTGTTATTTGAGGCAGTTAAAACTTGGATAAAAATGCTCACACCCTTTGCACCGTATATGTGTGAAGAATTATGGAGTCAAACAGGCGAAACAGGTTTTATCAGTGTCGTTTCATGGCCACAATTTGACGAAAACAAGATAGACGTAGAAGCTGAAGAACAAGAAAATCTAATTACTGACATATTAAATGATACTCAAAATATTCTCAAAGCCACTAAAATTACGCCCAAGCAACTGGTTTTCTATACTGCGGCTGCATGGAAATGGCAAATATATCTAAAAATTCTTGAGAAAACAAAAACTGGTGAAGCAAAAATTTCTGAATTAATGAAAGATTTCTCAAACAACCCCGAATTAAAGCCACATATAAAAGATATAGCCATCTTAGTGCCAAAAATTATCAAAACAACAAATAGACTGTCTTTAAACCGTAAAACAAACATGTTAAAAATTCAAAAAATCGACGAAAAAACAGTCATGCAAAACGCCTTAGACTTCCTAAAAGACCGCTTTGGAGCAGAAGTAACAATTTACAGCGAAGAAGACCAAAACCGCTATGACCCTAAAACTCGCGCATCCACAGCAATGCCCTACCAACCCGCAATCTACATCCAATAACCATCAATACTTCTTTCAACCATCACCATTTTTCTACGTAAACTCTTAAAACAAAAGTCTTAAACTCAACGCAACCGTATGCTGAATTTTACAGTTCAAACTGCACAACAACCCCGATAAAATTCATCAAGACCCCAACATATAACGGTACAGAAACAAATATGTGCTATGAATAGTGTTTAACAAAGTCCTTTTAGCGTTTTTGCACAGTTTGAGTTATCAACACAAGAATAGAAAAATCAGAATTTTGAGGTTTTAAGTATTCTATAGCTAAGAACAACTATCCAAATAGAAACAGTTAAACTAGATATAATTTCAGGGATAGCCACATTTGACACATAACGTACAATAAATAAAAGAAGCCAAGGCAACGCAGCAACAAAAGAAGAAATTAATGTAAAAACAGCCAATTTAACCTCCTGACGCCTATATAAAGCGACAGTTAAAATTAAAAGAGCAAACGGTAAAGTAACAAAAAAAGCAGCAGCAACAATAAAATGAATAGGCCAAAAACTTTCATTAAACACACCAATAGCCATTAACCAAACAGCAGCCACAGCAAAAACAATAGAACCCACCCTACCAACAAAACTATCTTTAAAATGATCAAACAATCCAAAAACAGCAAAAAAGAAACAAAACAAACCAGCAGCCAATAAACCAAAATTAAAAACAGGCGCAGAAACACCAGACACAACACCCAAATCACTTAAAGCATTACCAAACCAGCTAAACTCAGGATAAAACAAAACAGCCACACCAATACAACAAAACGCCACTATAGGCACCACAAAACCACAAACAACACCAACCCTCTGCAAAAAAGATAACCTAAACATACAACTCACACTAACAATAATAACAAACACTAAAATTTAAAAATTTCACCAAACAAACAAACCAAACCCTTCTAAAAAATCAGTTAAAATACCTCAAAAAAGACAATTACAAAATAATAAATTGCGGGTCCGATGGGATTTGAACCCATGATCTCCGGCTTCGAAGGCCCTTTACCTGAATGGAGCATTATTCGTGCCGATTTTTGCGTTTACGTAGATTTTAAACGTTATAGTTCTGCTTATAAGAGAGATTTGTTGCGTTACCTTGATAAGTATTTTGTACGCATAAGCTCTCCTACGGATATTATGCGTGTTTTCGCTAAAATGCAGAAGGGTCAACGGCATTTATGGCTTGGGTTTCGTGCGGTATTCAACTTTTTAGAAGCTACAGGTGTTAAAGCCGAAGCTTTAGCAGTGTATCGTAAAGCGTTGCCTAAAGTGCGTTGTGGTGTAGATTTAAAAGTGCCCGAAGAAGACGGCATGCTACAATCGCTCCATAAGCTTGCTAAAGCGCCAGAAAAATATGTACTACTGTATAATGTGCTGATGGATTCAGGCTTACGCTTGGTTGAGGCTCTTAAAGTGATAACAGAGTTTAAATCCGCTGAGCAAGTTAACGGTTTTTACCGCATCGCACTTGGCGACTTTAGAGGATGCAAACAAGCATATTACGCATACATAACAGAACCCACATACCGTCAACTATTAGCATTTAAAGGTGAATTTTTAGGACCTTTAACAGTTTCCCGTTACTACAGACAACACGGACACATCCAAGTAAAATACGTACGCAAATTCGCATTTGACAAAATGATTGAACTTGAAATCCCCGAAAGCGTGGCCGACTTTATCGAGGATAGAGTACCAAAACGCATTGGTGCGAAGCATTATATGGTGCTTCGGCGTCAGGCGGACAAGTTTTACGGCAAATACTCGGAATACCTCAAAGCGTTACGTGTTAAGGTGCCTAAAAATCTGCCAGACAAAAAAGCGGGCCAACCCGATTATATTTAAAAACGGATTTGACCATACCAATTATAATACACTACAACGTATGTAACTAAATATTGGCTGTGCAGATCTCATTTATTTTCTTCACTTAATAGTCGCTTAGCTTCGCGCAAATCAATTTTAGCATGATGCCCATGCTTCTCAAGTAGATGCAATAAGTTTGAACCACTCAACAAAGTTAAAGGTTTATCCTTTGCGAAATCATGTGAATCTGCACCAAAATCAGAGGTAGTGACAAGTATGCCCTTTATTGCGCCTTCATTCATAACGGTTCCATACAGATCACGCACAGCCGAGACACTCACAGTATTAGTGTAACGTTTCGCCTGAATGACAATTTTACCACCACGAATAGGATCTGGATCAAACGCTACAGCATCCACCCCACCATCACGACTAGCCTGAGTAATTTTAACATCACCACCGTTAGTTTTGAATTCTTTCTCAAATAATTCCCGAATCAAATTTTCAAAATCCTGCCAATCCATGGCTGCAAGATTGGTGGAACTAGTTAATTGGTCTTCGACACTATACCCATCAACAAATCGTCTATCTTTACGGGTTATCTGTAAAATCGGTTGCACGGGCGTTAAGGTAGATAATTTACTAGCCGACACACCTTTTAAAGCTCTAAAACACGTTTTAGGATCAACATTTCTTAAGTCAATGCTCTTAAACTCAGTTTTTTTAACTTGAATGCTTAAAATACAATTATTTTCCTCTTTACCTGTTGCTCTATTCTTTGATGTGACCCATCCATTAAAAGATACAACATCCAATACATCTATCTCATCTGATACAAACAGTTCATGAAGCGCCCGAAGCGCTATCTTATAAATAACCTCATCATACATCTTGTTTATAGTAACGTCTGCAACTGGAATTTCTATGAGTTCATTTTTAACAGCAATGTATTTCACTTCTTTAATTGAAGGTAAATTTTCTTGAGATGGTAATTCGTATTCTACAATCAATAGTTTATTGTCAGGATTATATTCATACTCAAAATTTCGTGGAAAAAATTCTGGATATTTCGAACTGTTAAGCACTAAACCAAAATAATTCTGAATTGCATCTGAATCACGTGATAGATAATTATGCTTTTGTATTTTAATCACGTTATTGTGCTCTATATGCGTATCATAAAATGCTTGTGACTGCTGTTCCCACAATATAACGGCTTTTTCCCAAGCCTCAGCCTGCTGAGCATAATTCACATCTATTTGTTGATTATATTGATCAACAGCTGTTTTTACTTTTTCCCATTCAGCTAAATCATTCAAATATTTTTCTTCATGTGTTTTAATTTTTAACTCTTTTGTGAACTTAAATAATTTTTCGGAAAAAGAAAAAGTTAATTCTCCTTTCTCAGGTTTGTTGGGATAAACTTGCTTAATGGGGGGCGTGGGCTTTTCCGGTTTTTGTTCGGAATAGTTATCGTTTTTTTCCAGCTTCTCCCAATCAAAAACGTTCTTAACGTCTAATGCGTCAAGTAGAATATTATCCAAATTTTGTCTCACTGCATCCAGTTCAGCTGTTCTCCGTTTAGCTTCCCATTTTACAGTCCATTTGTTTTTTAGTGAGGTAATTTTGTCGTTGAGCGCATCTATATCAGACGCAGAAAGAACCTTATAATCTTGTAAACCTAAATGAGTTATTTTTACACTATAACCTAACCCGGCTGAACCGGAACCAAAACTAGTTTTTTGAAATTAGAAAAACATAAAACATTCACTATAGCATTTGAATCTGTGGGTTCAAATGACAACA
>WQSY01000096.1 GCA_009787585.1 Candidatus Bathycorpusculum sp.
GAAGCTTAGGGAGCTTGTTGTAATTCCTACACTGGCAGGAGTAATAGCTTGATTTAATTTTCTGTGCGATTTACAAAGAATTTCACTCGTAAGATACTAACGGCAAAGTCGAAAATCATACAGCAAAAACGTGGTCCACAGGCACAGTCGGTAGAAGATTTACCTTCACAGAAGAGGGTAACTATACGTTGCAGGCCTTTTTCAACGGTGAAAAATACACCTGGACTACAGGAACCACAAATCCTGTTACGAATGGCGGATATTATAAGCCATCTACAAGTGATACTGTTATCTTGCAAGTACTTTTAGGCTATCAGAAGCCAAATTATCCCGGGCATTCACATCCAACTGAGTACTGGACTAGACCAGTTGATTCACAATTACGTGAATGGTATAGTATAATGGGCAGTTGGGTGGAAGGTAGTCGTACTACCAACCGCGTAGCTCTTTGGAACGATGGGCCTGAAAGTGCACATGTTCTATGGAGTGCACCAATCGGTGATACCCTCGGCGGTTTATCTGGTGGCGATACTGGATCTATTGGTTTCCAAACAGGCGATGCTTATGAAGGCAAATTTGAAAATGCTGTCATTATTGCTGGCGTTCTATACAACAACCGATATGTTGCTAATTCACCAAGACAAACAGTTGTTGCAACAGATTTACATACAGGTAAAGTGCTCTGGGAAAAAGATTTCAACTTTGGCAGTTCTTCAGCTAACAGAATTTCACGCGGTCAAATGTTGAACTTTATTAGTGAGAATAATCGTGGTTCATGGGCTTATCTTTGGTTTGTTAACGGAACTACTATGTACGGTGTTGATCCCGCAACTGGTGATCTTAAATTTAACATGACCAACGTTCCAAGCGGAACTATCTACATCGGTGCAAATGGTGAAATGCTAAAATACGCAGTAACTAACATTGGAACTACAGAGAATCCAAACTGGCGACTAACCCAATGGAATTCTACCCATGTTGTTGCTAACAGTGTTAGCGGTGGTGTGAGTGATGCTTGGGGCAGTCAGATTCAAGGCAGAACATTTAATGCAACAAGAGGTTACGATATCAATGTCTCACTACCGGGATTGACAGGCAATCCGGGGAGTGTAATTACTGCATTTCCAGAGGATCGTGTTATTCTGTCAACGGCAGTTAATACAAGCGGGCTATTTCTTACAGGTATTAGTCTTGATTCCGAAAATGTAGGCTCTTTTCTTTTCAATAGACGCGAGTTTAAGGCGCCTGCAGAATGGGCAGATTTTGACTTTACCGGGTATTCGTCGCAGAATTCTTGGGTAACTTTTAGCAATGATCCATATGTGGGTATTTTTTGGACAAAGGACAATAGAGCCAACTATGGTTTTAGCTTAGATAACGGTAATTTCTTGTGGAAAACAGAATCCCGTATATATTCAGACGCATGGGTTTCTCCTAAAGGTCTGATTGCATACGGCAAATTCTATTCCTCAGGTGTTGGCGGTATTGCTTATTGCTATGATGTTATGACTGGTGAAGAACTTTGGACGTATGAGGCAACAGATAAGTACAATGAGTCTTATCACGGCGAAAATTGGTGGCTAGTTATATTGTTTGTTACCGATGGCAAAGTCTATTTTGGGCACATGGTACACTCTAATACTGTTCCTATATCAAGAGGTGCACCTTTTATCTGTCTTGATGCAGAGGAGGGTAATCTTGTTTGGGAGATTGATGGAGCATTCCGTCAGAGCCAATGGGCTGGCCTTGCAATGATTGGTGATAGTATTATTGTAACTCCTGATGTGTATGATCAGCAGATCTATGCTGTTGGTAAAGGTCCAAGCGAATTGACAGTTTCAGTGACTAATGATGTAACCACAGTTGGTAATCCAATTAAAATTTCTGGAACTGTTATGGATGTTTCTCCCGGTACGCAACAAGACAATCTAAAACTCCGATTCCCAAATGGCGTCCCCGCAGTAAGTGATGAGAGCCAAAGTGAATGGATGCTTTACCTCTACAAGCAATTTAGCGAACCAATGGATGTTACGGGTATTGAGATTACGGTGTATGCTTATGATGGCGAGGAGGCGGTTAATGTCGGTAAGACGACAAGTGACTCACGTGGTCATTTCTCAATAAATTGGTCTCCTCAAAAAGAAGGTGATTATGAGATTTGGGCTTACTTTGATGGTACCGCGGCATTCTATGGAGATGATGCAAAAACGGACATATCGGTATTTGCAGCGCCAGTAGTAGTTGAGCCAGAACCAACACCGCCATATGAATGGTACATTGTGGGTATAGGTATTGCAGTCATTGCAGTTGTAATTATCTGTACAATACTGATACTTCGTAAAAAATAAGTAACACAATATTTTCCTTTTTTTTCAAAATAGTTTATGATAGTTATCAATAATTTTGTAAAGTTAAAATTTGGTGTGTAACATGGATGAAAAGTTATTTTGGTCTGGAGTTTGGAGATTTGTATCTTTGTTAGCTTAGTTTCTGTGGAATTGTTTGTTTATGTTTGTGATTGTTTTTCTAGCATGGGGGTGTCATTTTTTTGCGTTATTTATGTGTTATGTGGTAAACTGTGAAAAGTTAAGGATCTGGCACGAAATAACTTGACCATTTTTATTGAATAACTCTATGAATTGCACCACAAGTATGATCAAATTATTTACTGACAGTTCCTAAGTGGCTGTAAAGCGTTAACCAATATGTATATAAACGTTATTTCATTTTATTTCATACCATGATATTAAATAAGTTAAAATCAAAAAAATATACCATGATGCTTTCAATGATGTTCGTGGCTATTCTAGTGATATCGGCGCTTTCTATACCCGCGTCGGCACAATCAAATAAAAACGGAACAATAAACACAAGCGGCTCACCTCCCGGCGGAGGATACGAAGGACCAACTACAATTCCTTCAGGCAAAACAGTAGACTATACCATTAGACCTCAAGCTTTCTTGAGTGTTACACCTCCAGTGATCGGTGTAAACCAATCACTGCTAGTTAACCTTTGGATTACCTTCCCCTCAGGTGAAGGCAAATACATGGCTAGCTACAGAGTCGTCATTACCGCCCCGGATGGTTCAACTCAAACAGTTAACCTTAAATCATACGTGGCCAGCGGCACATGTTGGTTTGAATACGTACCACTCAAAACAGGTAACTATACATTCAAATTCTACTTTGACGGCGAATACTTCCCCGCAGGCTACTTTACAAATGGCAAATACTCCGAATCACGCACAGGCGAATTCGCAAGCGCAATCTATAACCCTGCAGTGTATTGTGCACCCGCAGAATCACGCGAAGTTAATTTGGTAGTACAAGAAAAAAGTGTTGATAGCTGGTGGCAAGAATTGCCAACTGATAGCTATTGGACTCATCCAGTTGAACCAAACAACCGTGACTCTTGGCTAACGTTAGGTCACTATCCATGGGGACAAGCAAACATTAATGGTGTCACAAGTAATGCATGGAATGACAACTATTACGGTCCATACATTCCAGCAGTAGATACTCCACACATTGTATGGAAACGACAAGCTAGCGCAGGTGGCCTTATCGGTGGCGAAGCACACACTTACACAGCATCCTCAAATCCAGGTACCCCCAGTGTAATATATCTAGGCAGAGCATATCAAACAAGATACGAGACAATTAACGGTGTACCAACAAACTGTGCAGTATGCTATGACATACGCACCGGCAAATTATACTATGCAATCCCAATTGATCAAGGCGGAGTAACCCCAACTCACATATCATACTTTGACGCAGCGGAGAGTACCGTTGTACCTGGTGCCATAGCATCTTCATCTTTAACTGTAGAACTTAGCACAATTGTTACCACAACTATTGGTGGAGTTACTAACGCAACATTATACAAGATAAACCCAAGCACTGGTGCGAAAACAAACATTACTCTACCAGTCATGTCAGGGAACGGTAGTGATTATGAAGTGTTTTTCCGCAATGGCAACTATTACAGCTTCCAAGGTGTTTCCTCTAATATAACCTCGCCAGCTACAAATGTTACATTCGTAGATTCGTACACAGGATACTTACTTAACTGGACCTCTCGAGGTAGCTCAACAAACTTTACTAGTCGTATAGTTAGTAACGTTAGTGTCACTTTACCAAGAAGTTACCGAACCGCTTATCAAGTAAGCGACTATGGCAACGTTCTTGCAGCAGTTGACTATGACTCTATGATTAGCGTACAGCAACACAGATTCATTTACGGTGGTTACTACGGCTACAGATTAGAAGCTCAAGACTTAACAACAGGCAAACAGTTATGGACGTTTACATCCAGTAAGGATGAGATGTCTTCAGCATATCGACCAACTAACGTGTGGGTAAGAGACGGTAAATACATGGCTCAAATGGAACTTGGCTCTATTAAGGCATGGGATCTAAAGACTGGCAAACAACTATGGACATATGAAGTTGACGATTGGCCTTGGGGCGAATTTTGGATGTATGATGAAGCTGCATATGCAGATTTGATTTACGCAGTCGGCTATACAGGCATACACGCAATTAACCAGACAACAGGCGAATTAGCATGGCAGTATTATGACCGCGCAGTTCCATTTGAAACACCATACATAACTGAAGGCGAACCATCATATACCGTACAGGATGTCCGTGTTATCGGCGGTTTAGTCTATGTCTCAAACAATGAACATACACCAAGTCAACCATTCCAACGCGGTTGGGGTATGATATGTCTTGATGCTATTACAGGTGACTTCCACTGGAAAATCTCTGGAACACGTATGCAGGCAGGTGCATCAGCGTATGGATATTTGACGGCAGCAAGCAACTATGACGGAACAATGTATGTGCTAGGTAAAAGTCCAAGCAAGACTACTATCAGCGGACCACAAATTGGTGTAAGCAAAGACAATAAAATTGTTTTAACAGGATCAGTCCTTGACCAAGCTCCAGCGGCACTAGAAATAGATTCAGCAGGAATCGCCTGTGTTTCTGACGAGAGCATGGCTACTTGGATGGATTATGCTTACCTACAAATGCCAATCGGTGGATTTTACAACAACGAAACAATTCATGGCGTTCGCGTTTCAATTGATGCACGAGATCAAAACGGCAACTGGAATCATATTGGTGAGACATACACTGACGCAAGCGGAAGTTTTAGCTACGTTTGGGAACCAAACGACATCGGTGCATACTATGTTACAGCAACTTTTGCAGGCAGTAACGCTTATGGATCCTCTTGGGCCTCAACAACTATTGGTGTATCATCAGCAGCAGATCCTGTGGTAACAGAAACAGTGTCATTACCACCAATTGGGCTATACATTGCTGTTTCAACTATTGTAATAGCAGTTATAGTGATTTTGATTGGCATTTTATTGCTAAAGAAAAAGCAATAAAACAACAACAAATCTCCCTTTCATTTTTTTCTACAAGTCCATACACGCATACGACCGATGGATAGTGGTGTTATTTTTTTTTTGTCTAATCACGTTTTTTGGTTAATTTTTGCTCAAAAACCTGTTTGTTTAACGTTTTGTATTTTTTAGAAAAAGTAAGTAACTGTTTGTTGTTTGAGTTGTTGTATGTGTTTACGCATTGTTTGGTTAAATTGTGAATAGTGCGAATTTGATTGGATGAAATTGTTTTGAGACAGGCGAAAATTGTTTTAGATCCTTAACTTGCTGATTTTGTACAATGTTATTAACTTAACGAAAATGGCAAGTTGACAAGTTTATTTTCATTTTTCCAGCAGACAACAACTATCAAAATACTCCAACCAAATACCGCATATAAAACACGATAACAACAATAATTTATAACTAAACCATAAATCAGAGGGCGACATGTGAGATTTTCAATAAAAAAAGTAAATAAAATCATACAACTAATGGATACCAAGGACTTCATCACAATATGCCAAGGAATAAACCCAAAAAACTTCACAAGAACCCGCAAAATGCACCTCAAAAAAATAACCCTAACCGACTGGTGGCAAGAACTCAACGAACACGATGACGTGTAAGGCCAACTCCACTACTGCGGACGAACTGAGCACTTAGTCCAAATATTAAAAGAAACCGCCAAAGCCTATCTACTAAGCATTCCAAGAAAAAACATGCCAAACATAGAAACATGGATACCCAAAAGCGTAGTCAGAGGCATAGAAGAATTATAACCACAAACAATAATAAAATTAATAACGTTTATAGCATAATTATTGTGGGAGCAAAAGTGACAGCAGAAATAGTTTTTACAGCAAAAGATAAAGAAAATCTTGAAATAATAGCTGCAGAGATGCCGAAAATTAGTGCAGTATTGAAAGATTTACCAAAAATCATAGCTTATATGGAGAGCTTGAAGGAAACAATAGAGACTTTAAGCGACAAAGAGGCAATGGAAAACCTTGAAGAATCAAAAAAAGATCTAAAAGAAGGTCGCACATACACTTGGAAAGAAGCCTTAAAAGAATTTAACATAAATGAAAAGACCTTTAACCTAATTTTTCTCAAAAAGGCTCTTAAACAACTAAACCAGATAGATAATTCAATAAAGCTAAGGGTTACTCAAGAAATACAATTTCTACCCACTGACCCTAGGGCATTGGTAAACCATTAACTGAAAATTTTGACCGTAACTTTCGGTGGTTAGGGATATTGCTTTGGCCACATTATAATTAAGGGCAGCATTCAATCAGATGATAAGAGGATTGTCAAATAGGGCAAAACTCGTTAAATTAACCCAAAAAAAAACACTAAACACGTTCAATCAAACCTACAAAAAACACCTCAAAATATTGACCCTAAAATATAATCTGGTCAAAGCAATATGTGTTTTTGTGATTTTGCATTATTTATTAATTATGGATATTTGTTAATGTTTGATGTTTGAGAAAAACTGTTATAAACTTGTTGTGTATTGGCATTTTGTAGTAAGTTGTGTAGCTTCGAAATCACGTTACCTATATACCTGTTAGGTGTATATGGCATATCAAAATTAAACCGTGAAAACGTGGTATTTTTCTATTTTAACCTTAAAAATACGTTTTTAAACAAAACCTATTACCTAAAAATTGAAAGTCACGGTTTAATGTAAAAACAAGGACTGCGATAAATTCTATTTTAATACAATAACAATATTGTAAAGCTTATGATAAATTGGATAGCTATTTGCATTAAAAGAGCAGTGTGCATCAAAAATATATATTCCTGATTCAGAGACTTCATACCTGAAATTACAGGACATTTTATCACCAGCCTCCAAAATTCGTTCCTCTCCAAGCAGTACTTCAACGTGATTATACCTCTCGTTGATCTTGTGAAAATATATGCATGGTTGTCGCCCATTGGAAAATACTTGGACATTTTGACCGCTTTTATTAGTAACTGTTACCGTACCTGATATTGTATCACCAACATGAACAATATGACTTGACAAATTTACCGACAAAGGAAAAACAAACAGCGGTAAAACTAGCATAGCGAAAATAACAGACCAGCAAACTCCTACAACAACCAATAACTTAAACCGTTTACTCTTAACCACCATAGCCACCGACATTTTGCTCATTAATGTAACTAAGGAATTGTTACTAAATAATTTTTATAGTTTAAATATGAGTTTACGACGTTTTATTGTGTATGAACAGAAAAGATAAACTTGCTTTGCAAACGCGTATAAATA